>JALYPE010000406.1 GCA_030856525.1 Pseudomonadota bacterium
GCTCAGCACCACATAGTCGCCTGGTTCGAGATTGCTGTGGGCTGCGGTGAAGTTCACATCCAGGTATTGATTGCTGGTTTTGACCACCAGGTTGCCGCCGGTGGGCATGGCGTCGCGGGCGTTGATCACCAGGTTGAGCAGGGCGCTTTCCAGCTGATTGGGATCGGCCTCCGCCACCCACAATTGCGGGTCCAGTTGCATGTTCAGGTGAATGCTTTCATTGATACTGCGTTGCAGCAGTTCGCCCATGGAGACGACCAGTGAGTTCATCTCGACGGGTTTCGAATCCAGCGACTGGCGTCTGGAAAAAGCCAGCAGCCGATGGGTCAGACCGGCCGCGCGGTTGGCGGAGGTCACGCCCAGATCGATCAAGCCGTCCAGATCATCGGTGCGCCCCCGGGCCAGGCGCCGGCGCAGCAATTCGAGGCTGCCGATGATGCCGGTCAGCATGTTATTGAAGTCGTGGGCGATACCGCCGGTAAGTTGGCCGACCGCTTCCATTTTTTGCGACTGGCGCAGGGCTTCTTCGTTGTGACGCAATTGGGCAGTACGCTCCTCGACCTGTTGTTCCAGGGTTTCGAGGGTGGTCTGCAATCGCAATTCACTTTGACTCAGTTCGATCAATCGATCCCTGGCTTCGTACTGTCGTCGGCGCCCACGCAGCGCGGTGGTTACCAGACTGATCAGCGTGACCGGATGGAAAGGACGCTCCAGGAACGTAACGTTGCCCAACTGAGGGCCAAAGCGGGACGCGGGATTTTGTTCCGGGCCACCGTGGTATGTCAGCAGCACGATGGGCAGATCCGACCATGCTGGCTGTTCCTCGATCAGGCTGAACAGCGGCCCGAGATCACTGGAAAGCAGAGCCTCCGAAGAAATCAACAACAGGCCCGCACCGTTCTCCGGCTCCGCGCAAAGCTCCGCCAGGCTGCGGGTGATGATGCCGTCGTAACCCGCTTCATTGAGCATCATTAACGCAATCTGGCTATCACGTCCCAGCGGCGCGAGGATGATCGCGCGTTCGGAGGTCGCGTGCCCGACGCTCACGGCGCTTCATCCTCAAGCAACGGTCTGCCTTCACCCATGTAGGTTGGCACGCCGCGCAGCACGCCCTGGAACGAATCCAGCGGTTTGCCGATGGTCATGCCGGTCGAACTGATGCGATATTCGCGAATGGTCGACTCGTGGCTACCCGTGCGTTTCTTGATGATCGAAATCGCCCGGCGGACCTGACCCAGCGCTTCGAAGTAGCGAAGCAGAATCACGGTGTCCGCCAGATAAGTAATGTCGACCGGCGCCTTCATGTCGCCGACCAGGCCATGCTGGGCCACCGTCATGAACGTCGCAGCGCCACGGCGGTTGAGGTACAGCAGCAATTCATGAATGTGCAAGACCAGCGCATTCTCTTCCGGCATCGCGGCCTGATAACCGTTGATGCTGTCGATCACAACAGTCTTGATGTCGCGCTCATCGACGCAGCGGCGCACACGATGTGAAAACTCGCCCGGCGACAGTTCTGCGGCGTCGACTTGCTCGATCAGCAGATTGCCGGTGGCTTGCAGGGCTTTGAGATCGATGCCCATGTTCTTCATGCGCTCGAACAGCAGACCGAGTTCTTCGTCGAAGATGAACAGCGCGGCTTTCTCGCCACGAGCTACGGCAGCGGCAGCGAAGATCATCGAGATCAATGATTTACCGGTACCGGCCGGACCGAGAATCAAGGTGCCGGAGCCCGTCTCGATACCGCCGCCGAGCAGGGCGTCCATTTCCTTGATGCCGCTGGACAATTGCAGGCGGTTATAGCCGCCGCGATGCTCGGCCGCCACCAGGCGCGGGAAAACATGCACTCCATCGCCCATGATGGTGAAGTCGTGAAAGCCGCCACGGTATTTCTGCCCGCGGTATTTCACCACGCGCACGCGGCGGCGTTCGGCACCATAGTTGGGGGTCAATTCTTCAAGGCGGATCACCCCGTGCGCGACACTGTGCACGGTCTTGTCGAGGGATTCAGTGGTCAAGTCATCCAGCAACACCACCGTCGCGTCATAGCGCACGAAGTAATGTTTGATCGCGAGGATCTGCCGACGATAGCGCAGCGAGCTTTGCGCCAGCAGACGAATCTCGGAAAGGCTGTCGAGCACCACGCGGGTCGGTTTGACGCGTTCGACCACTTCAAAAATCTGCCTGGTGGCTTCGCCCAATTCAAGGTCGGAGGAGTAGAGCAGGCTTTGCTGATGCTCAGCGTTGAGCAAGCTTTCCGGCGGGGTCAGCTCGAAGATGTGGATGTTGTCATCCAGCTCCCAGCCATGGGACCGCGCGCCCTGGCGCAACTCATGTTCGGTTTCGGAAAGGGTGATGTACAACGAGCGCTCACCGGCTCTGGCGCCGGCCATTAAAAATTGCAAAGCAACCGTGGTTTTACCGGTGCCGGGTTCGCCTTCCAGCAGGAAGACGTGACCGCGAGACAAGCCACCGGCCAGGATGTCATCCAGACCTTCGATGCCGGTGGCGGCTTTTGCACTGAACAACTCGTTAGACGTAGTCAAAAAAAGCCCTCTCATGACTAGGGGAAGTGAGGCAGCAGGCCTGAATAGCCTGAATGAACTGCCTGATCACTTGACCTTTGGCCGAGAGAGCGGTTCCACAATATTTAGCGGTTATTACAAGCCTTGTTGCAGCGCCGGGTCGTCCGGATTCAATTGTTCGAGTTGCGCGAGCAGAATCTGCACGTTTTGCAGCTGGCCACTTTCCTTCCAGTAATTGATCAGCAGGACCCGGGCGCGACGGTCGGCGGGGTAGCGCTGAACGATCTCCTGCAACTGTTTCTGCGCCGCTTCCAGTTCTTCCTGGTCGTGCAGCGTGGTCGCGAGGTCGTAGCGGTAGTCCTTGTTGTCGGGTTCCAGCTCTACGGCTTTGGATAAGCCAAGCAAAGCGAACTCACTTTGATCGTGATGCAGCAGCCACATGCCCAACGCATGTTGCAGATAGGCCGAATCGGGCTGTGCTTTCAATTGCCTGGCCAGCAGCAGGCGAGCTGCTTCACTCTGGCCCTGTTTGTCCAGCACTTCGATCTGCATCACCAGCGCCGGCAGATTGTCCGGGGCAAGGCGCAAGGTGTGTTCGAGGGCCAGCTGCGCTTCTTTGTACTCGCCATTGTGCACGTGCAATCGGGCCAGCTGGATCTGGTTGTCAGC
>JALYPE010000481.1 GCA_030856525.1 Pseudomonadota bacterium
TCCCAGGCCAGCGCAGCGGCCAGCAAGCGATGCTCGACATTCAGGGAACTCGCGCTCAGATTACGGAAGGAGCCGCTACCGTCCAGCCGTTCATAAGCGTGCGCCGCCAATTGACCCGACTCGGCAAGGGCGGGAATCTGGCTGCAAGCGCGCGAAGTCCAGTAAGGCACAAGACGGGTTTGTTCCCGATCACCCTCCAGCAGCGCGCCCGGCGTGTTCCAGATGCGATTGGGCACCGCCGCCTTGCCGATGCCGTGGATCAGCGCCGCTTGCCCCAATTGTTCAGTCGCTGCTTGAGATAAATCCGAAAGCTGCGCGGCTGCCCGCACCAGGCTGGCCGAACGCCGTGAGTACCCGGCCAACCAAGGCAACTTGAGATCGATCACGTCACCGACCAGCGTCAGCGGAACATCGGCCTGCCCTGGCCGAGGGCTCGCAGGCACTTCCGGCGGCAGGCGCAGCTGTTCCAGCCAGTCGGCGGCATGCCGCAAGAGTTCGTCGGCCAGCACGGCGGGATAACGTTGATCACGCATGCTGGCGATCCACTCCACGGCGACGTCCAGACCGTGAACACGCGAGAGGATTTCCAGATCACCGGCCAGCAACACCTGATAAACCACTTCAGGCACTTCAGGGTGACTCAGCCCGGACGGCCTGCCCCCGCCGTCGAACTGCTCAAATACGTTGCGCAGGCCAGACTCGACGCCTGCCCCAAGACCTAACGTCCGCGCGATGTCCCCGGAAACCTCGCAATGCACCTGCGCCAACGGTGTAGACCTGCGCATCGCTCGCAGGCCCGCAGCGCCTAACGTGTGACTGAGCATCGCATTACGCCCTTCGACGTCGTCCCCCAGCAAACGCGTGAAGCCTTCCGCATTGGCGGTGCATCCCGACCAGCGCAGCAGCGCAACTTGTCGCCCGACCTCTATGTGCTCGCCATCACCGTCGCATGTGCGTGCGAGCAATTGCACCAGGCGTGCGGTACGCCGCGACTGATCGAACGGCTGGCCCATGCTCAAGTCGCCGACCATGGACAACGCCAAAACCGCACTTTCCCGCTCGACGAAGTCGCTTTGCGACATACCCCTCTCCATACTGGTTGGGCTTGGCCTATTTACGGTGATCTTGCCCGTTATCTTGAAGGCTGATCTTCACTCAATATTCGCGCCACTGCTCCTGAAGCTTCCAGCTGCTCGAATGAGCGCCGGGCCTTGTCGACGATTTCGTCCGATGTGTCTCGACTGAACGCCATGTAGATCCTGGCGGGCTGGTCATCAATCGAATAGACGTCCTCCAGCAAGCTGAAATCCACCTGCGCGGCCGCACTTTCCAGCCGTGCCGAATTCTCCGACATCGGTAGCAGCAGGACTTGCTGATTGAGCAATTTCTGGAAGTTAGCGTGATTATCAGTTGAAACCACCAGCCGAGTGAATCCTTGATGCTCCAGAAAAGTCTGCTTGGTATCGTTACGCACCACCCCGACCGTGTAGCGTTTGCCATCTTCAAGGCTGTTCAGCGTGATATCGGTGCGCCCGCGCAATTTGTAGAACTTGATCGCAACCCGGTCGATCTCGCCCACCCACTTGAACAAGTCTTCGCGGATCGCCGTCCGGGTCAGCGGATAGATCAACACGTTCGGCTCATGCAGGGCTTTTTCGTAGGCCCGTGCCCACGGGTATAGCGAGAGGCGATAGTCAGTCAACGCAGCGCCCCGCAAGGTTTGCTCGACGATGCGCGTCCCCGGCCCGACGACCTTGCCGTCACGCGGGTAAGCGTACATTGAGTCCTCGGTCACCACTTCAATGCCCTCAGCGCGGGATTGCACGCTGACCACAGCCAGCAACAGGCATGCGCAAAACGTCATACGAAAATGCATACAGACCTCGTGGCCACAGTGGTTTATAAGGCGACGCGATTGCGTCCTTGAGACTTGGCCCGGTACAGCGCCTGATCGGCGCGTTGCAACAATTGGTCGAAATGGTCCATGGTCTGCGGGTCCAGCTCGGCGACCCCGATGCTCAACGTCACAAAGGGCGACACCGTCGAACCACTGTGAGGCAATTCGCGCGCCGCAAGGCTTGAACGTAGTCGTTGGGCAGCATTGACGGCCTGCTCGGCATTGATGTTCGGCAGGACCACTACGAATTCCTCGCCGCCGATTCGGGCAGCCAGTTCACCCGAGCGTCCGAAGACACCCCTCAGGGTTTCAGCGACCTGTTTCAGGCACTCGTCACCCAACATGTGGCCGTAGGTGTCGTTGTAAAACTTGAAGAAATCGACGTCACACATGAGCACCGCCAGCGGTGTTTTGTGACGCATGGCACGGCGGAATTCCACATCCTTCAGTTCGTCGAAATAGCGACGGTTGGCCAGCCCGGTCAGCGCATCGTGACGCGACAAGGCTTCGAGAGACTGATTGGCGGCCTTCAATTGTGCGGTACGCGCTTCGACCAGTTCGGCCAGATGATCGCGGCTGGAGGCAATGGCCAGTTCATCCGAACGCTGGCGCTCCAAATGGGCGTGAAGGTTGTCCTGAAGCTCGTTCACCTGGGATTCGAGCAGGCTCAGCTCGTCCTGACGTCGCGTCGAACGCTGCAGCCTGAGGTGATTGCCGAGGGACTGTGGCGCAAGCCCGCCCAGATGCCGTGCAATGTGTACGACGTGCACAGTCACCAAACGATTGAACATGGTCATGATTAACCCGGCCAGCAACAACGACTGAATCACTTGCGTAATAACGATGCCGCGCGCTTCGCCCCAAAGACGCTCCCTAAGCAAATTGGCATCGCCTTCGATTGTTAGCTCGCCGACGATTTCGTGGGCTCCTGCATACGGCTGCGCAACGAGCTGGCGATGCAGCACCGGCGCCTTGTCCGACGCGGTGTCGGCGTATCGCTTGAGCTCGATGACTTCAGCTGACTGACCGGGCCGTGGGATGTTCAGCACCACACGCCCGACCGGCGCTGCGCTGGCGACGCTGGCGAGCTGCTTGTTCAGCGATTCACGGTCCATTTCCCAGATGGCGTGCGACAAGGTGTTCTGGAACACCTGATCGATCAGAACGAGTTCCGAGTTCATATCCGCCAGATTACTTTCCCAAGCAATCCATGTGCGCAACGAGACCATCGCCAACGTAAAAAGCAGACAAAATAAAAGCGTCGCCATAACCAGGCGACGCCCTAGCGAACTGAACTTCCCGGCCTTGGTTTCTTGGGCTGACGTTTCTTCAGATGAACGCTCGAGGTCGTCCATCCGGTCATAACCACTTGCGCATGATGGCGTCATAAACGCCATTGCGCCGTATGGTTTCCAGGCCTGAACGAAATTTCTCAACGGTCTGAACTGGCGTATTGCGGCTGAACGCCATGCTCAAACCTTCCTCACTGGTGAGGTCTGGCAGTGACAGGGAACGGATCAGCACTTTGTCCGGGTCCTCGCCATTCTGGCGGGTCAGGTACAGCGCGTTAAGCTCGTTGGAAATCCACAGCTCGACGTGATCGACCTTGAGCTTGCGGTAGTTGTGTTCGTACTTGGTGCTCGACTGCAGTTCTTCACCAATTCGAAAACCTTTCGAAATCAGATATTGCTCGCCCACATCCTGATTGACCGTGGCGATCTGATGACCGCGAGCATCATTCAACGATTTGAGTTTTACCGGCCGCTCAGCCAGTGAAAAGATGTACCACTGAGTCGGCGCAATCGCCCCTACCCATTGAAAAAGCTGCTCACGGGCGGGCGTTCGAGCGATCGAATAAATCAGCACATTGCTTTCATTGAGTGCCATCTCATACGCACGCGCCCACGGCATCGGCTGGATCGGCGCTTGAACGCCAATCTCCTTGAGTACAGCCTGAACCACTTCGGTGCTCATGCCAGTCACCTGGCCATTCTGCGTCATGTTGTAGGGTGGCAATTCTTCCGTGACGATCCGCAGTGCCGGCTCTGCAAAGGCGCTCGGCGAAAACCCGCAGGCAGCCACAAGCATGAGGACGCTGGACATCAGTAGGCGGTAAAGGGGCGAAGCCATAGACGATTACCTGGATTTACTCAAAACAGCAGGCGAGGCTGGGAGCCGTCGACCTATTGTTTATCGGCCGCGCTGGCGCAGGCTTGAGTTCCATCGGCCGAGGGTGGGTGTGTCCGGGGGCACGGGTGAATCGGAACGGCGGCTTTTCCCCTTGGCGGCAATCTGTCAGCCGGTACCAGAGTTGTCGCCTGCCGCCCTGTTCAGGATTTTTTCCTGGAGCGAAATGCTGCCACCTTCATGCGGTTGCCGCAGGTCGCCATGCTGCAC
>JALYPE010000529.1 GCA_030856525.1 Pseudomonadota bacterium
GGTCAATGATGTGATCAGCGCCTTGACCCTTGCCTACAACTTGCTGGTCGGCGGCATGCTGATCCCGCTGATGGGCGCCATCTACTGGAAACGTGCAACCACGGCCGGGGCGATCACCAGCATGGCGCTGGGCTTCGTCACCGCTCTGGTGTTCATGTACACCGATGGCATGGACGCCAATACGCCGATCTATTACAGCCTGGGGGTCAGCCTCGTGAGTTTCGTCGCGGTCAGCCTGCTGTCCCGTCGTCCGGCAGTGGTGGCGACTGCGATCTAAACTGTACTCGACTTGATGCGTTCTTTGACGGGTGTGGCGTCGGTTGCCACACCCGTTTTTTTTCGTCTGCAGAATGCTGTTGTTAAGAGCCCCTGGGGTCGAGCCTGCTGTACTCGAGCGCAGGAAGAGCTACGTCAACGTTCGCGAAGAACAATCATGAAAAAAACAGCCGTTCGCGCCGCCGTCCACCGCTTCATCAGCCGCTTGCTGGAAAATCAGCAAGACTTCACCGACAACGCCAGTCTGCAGGATTTGGGATTGGACAAAGAGGATATTGAGGAATTGATCTTTCATCTGGAAGATGAGTTGGGACTGACGGCATTTACCGCCGAGGAAGACCAGATGCTCAAGACCGCCAAGACGGCGAGTGACTTGAGTCGGTTTCTTATACAGATTGCACACCACTGAACCGTGGCGAAGGGCTTGCCCCTGTTAAGCCGCAAAGCCCTTTAGCAGCTGCCGAGCACCGCGAGGCTGCGTCCGGCAGCGCTCATCATCGGCCGACAGCGACTACCGCCGGCGTTGCTGACGTCGACGCTGTTCGTCGTCCGTACGAATAGGCACAGGTTGCATAGGCGGTTCGATCAAACCGAGTGCAACACCCAGATCGTGCAGCCAGTTTTGGATTTTCTCTTTCATGGTGCCCCCTTCAGGGTAGTGCTGAGCGGCTGAAATTCTGAAGCCCCTTCGCACTGATAATAGTCCGAAGTCCTACGCAATGCTCGGCAAAAGAAGCAATGATCTGTTACTGAATTGATCCGAATCCCGAGCGGTAAGTTCAAGCAATCGCCTGCGCCGCGATCACCGGTGGTGGATAGACCGCCTGTTGCTGCTCGATCCAGGCATTTAGGTTGGCCCCGACCATGCCCTTGCGCCACATCAGCCACGTGGTGGCACTGGCAAACGGCTCGGCGAGCGGGTGCACGGCAACACTTTCGCGACCGGGCAGGCTCGCAAGCATCGACTCCGACATCAGCGCCACTCCGGAACCGGCAATGACGCAGGCGAGCATTCCCGGGTAAGACTCAATTTCCATCGCTCGGCCCATGGCGGCATGGTCGTGCGCGAACCACGCTTCCAGGCGCATACGATAAGAGCAGCCCTGGCGAAAGGTAAACACCGAGCGCCCTTCGACATCCAGCGCACTGCGCACCGGCGGATGATCGGCCTCACTGATCAGCACCAACCGCTCATGGCACAGCGGCACACCGTCAAGCCCGGCCAGCTCCAGCGGCCCGTCGACCAGCGCGGCGTCGAGCCGACCGGAGAGCAGGCCTTCCAGCAATTCCCCACTGGGGCCGGACTGCACCTGCAGATTCACCGCCGGGTACTGCCGGTGATAGCGCGCCAGCAATGCAGGCAGATGAATGGCCGCCGTGCTGTACAGCGTGCCTAGCACAAAGTCACCGGCCGGTTGCCCGCCCTGCACCGCCGCTTGCGCCTCGCTACGCAGGTCGAACAACCTGTCGGTGTAGTCCAGCAGGACTTTTCCTGCAGGCGACAACTGCAAACGCTGACGCTCGCGGACGAACAACTCAACGCCCAGCTGTTCCTCGAGTTGTTTGAGCCGCGTCGACAGGTTGGAGGGCACGCGATGCAGCCGCTCGGCAGCCCGAGTAATCGAGCCCTCCTGTGCGACAGCCTGGAAGATCCGCAACTGGCTGAATTCCACGACCCTCTCCGAATCAGAACAAGTTACTCACTATTATTCATTTTTAAAGAAAGTCAATTAACTCTAGCCTGACGATCTTGATCTCCGCTGGAACCTGACCATGACGCCTTTAATACGTTTATCAGCCTGTTTCATCGCTTTAATGATGGCCATGGGCATCGGGCGCTTTGCCCTGACGCCGCAGTTGCCGCACTTGCTCAGCGAAGGGCAGATCGACCTCACCGCTGCCGGTTTGATCGCGGCCGCCAATTACCTGGGCTATTTCGTCGGTGCCGTGGACGCGATGTTCTCCCGGCGCCCCGAGCAGGTTCGCCGGCGACTGCTGGGCGGCCTGTGGCTGTGCGTGGTGCTGACCCTGGCGTCGTTCTGGGCCAACGGCTTCTGGTCGCACATGATCCTGCGGTTCGGCACCGGAGTGGCCAGCGCCTGGGTGCTGGTGATGATCACTGCCCTGAGCCAGCCGCTTGCCGCTGCCGCCGGTCGTCCGCGACTGGGCGCATTGGTATTTGCCGGACCCGGCCTGGGGATCTTTCTGACAGGCTTGCTGGCACTTGCCTGCAACCTGATGGGCCAGACTTCGGCAACTTTGTGGCTGGTGTATGCAACCGTCGGGCTGGTGATGCTGTTGGGGATTTTGCCGTTCCTGCCGCGAACGGTTGCGACCCACACCGCCAACCCGGGCGCAGTTGGCACAGGCAATCGCGGAATTGGCCGCTTGGGCCTGACTTACGGGCTGTACGGATTGGGCTACATTATTCCCGCAACATTCCTGTCGCAAATGGCCAGCGCGCAGTTTCAGGGTCAATGGCAAGCGGATCTGTTCTGGCCGTGCTTCGGCCTGGCGTCAGCGATGGGCGTAGGGCTGGTCAGCTTGCGCCGACACAATCCGAATGCCACACGTCACTGGCTGATGGCGACGTTGTGGCTGCAGGCGGCCGGTGTATTTGCTTGCCTGATGGGCAGCGGCGCGGGTCTCGCGTTGGGCGTGATCCTCTGCGGGACACCGTTTCTGGCCTGCATGCAACTGGTGATGCAACGGTCGCGCGAACTGGCGCCTCATTCGACTCAGCGCAATGCCGGTTTGCTGACGGCCTGCTTCGCTGTCGGTCAACTGGGCGGACCATTGCTGGCCGCATTGAGCAGCCATCTCAGCGGCAGCTTGCACATCGCGTTGATCGTTGCTGGCAGTGGATTGCTGATCGCCGGCGGTTTGTCGCTGGGACCGATCAAGACTGCCCAAGGGCCTTGCGCAACCGACGGCGCACCCACTGCTCCGCGCTGACGAACGTGATGCCCAACAACACCAGTACTGCACCGACGACGAAGTTGAGGCTCAGTTCCTCGCCAAGCAGCACCACGCCGAACGTGACGCCGAACAACGGCGTCATGAACGAAAACACCGCGAGATTCGCCGCCAGGTACCGGCGCAGCAGCCAGAACCAGGTCAGGTAACTGAAAAACGAAACCACCAGCCCCTGGAACAACACACTGGCCACCGCCACCGTGGTCAGGCTGACATTGGTGACTTGCCCGCTGAAGATCGCAATCAGCAGCAGACCGACAAACCCGACCATCAGCTGATAAAACAACGTGAGCGTTACCGGCGCTTCCGACAGGCGGGAAGCGCGCACCACCACGGTGGTCGCGCCCCACGCCGCGCCTGCCAGCACGCCCAGGGCATCGCCCATCAGCATGCGT
>JALYPE010000537.1 GCA_030856525.1 Pseudomonadota bacterium
GTCGCTTGCTGGTCGGCGTCGATGGCGATGAACACGCCGAGCGCCTGGTGCGTCACGCCAGCCGCGTCGCCCAGCGTCGGCATTTGCCGTGGAGCCTGGTGCACGTCGACAACGGCAGCGCGCGCGATGAGCAATCGCGCCTGCGCCTGCAAAGCGCTCAGCAACTGGCCGAACGTCTGGGCGGCGAAGTGGTGTTGCTGCGCGCCGGCGAGGTGGCGAAAACCTTGATCCAGCACGCCGCTGAACGCCGCGCCAGCCTGGTGCTGGTCGGCCAGTCCCGGCAGCGCCTGCGTCGACGCCTGTTCGGCGGCGGCCTCGCGTCACGTTTGCTGCGCAATGCCCGTGGACTGGAAATCAACGTCCTCGACAGCGATCTCCCGCAGCATGCACCGCGCCAACGCTCGGCACTGTCGCTGGTGGGTTTCGACTATGCGCTGGCGCTGGTCGCGACGCTGTTGGCCACTGCGCTCGCCTGGGGCGTGGCGAGCGTCCTGCCGCTGCCGAATATCTCGCTGGTGTTCCTCGCCGCTGTGCTGCTGGTGGCGGTGCGCAGCAGCCTTGGCCCGGCGCTCGCGTGCGCGGCAATGTCATTCCTGACCTACGATTTTCTGTTCATTCCGCCGAATTTTTCCTTCAGCATTCAGCGCGAAGAAGACGTGCTGACCTTGCTGTTCTTCCTGTTGATGGCTGCGCTCACCGGCAACCTCGCCGCGCGTCAGCGCAGGCAATTGCAAGCGCTGCGCGACACTCAGGAAGAAACCAGCGAGCTGCTCGATCTGTCGCGCAAACTCACCGCCGCCACCGACCGTCAGGCCGTGATCAGCGCCGCCGCACAGCACCTCGATGGCTGGACTGATTTGAACGTGTGCCTGCTCAATCGCGATGGACCGTCTGGCTGGAAAGTCGAAACCGGCGGTCCGTTGGAACTCAGCGAAACCGAACGCGCCGCCGCCGATTGGGCCTGGCAGCACGATCAACCGGCAGGCGCCGGCACCGGCACGCTGCCTGCCGGACGTTGGTGGTGGTGGCCGCTGTCAGTGGAAGACGGGCCGCTGGCGATCCTCGGCGTGTGCGCCAGAGAAGGCCAGACCTTGAGCGGCCAACGCCGGCGCTTGCTGACGGCGTTGAGTCAGCCGCTGGCCCAGGCACTCGCCCGCGCGCAACTCGCCGACGACCTCGAAGCGGCGCGCCTGCATGGCGAAACCGAGCAATTGCGCAGCGCGCTGTTGGCCTCGGTCTCGCATGATTTACGCACACCGCTGACGTCCATGCGCGGCAGCATCGACAGCCTGCTAGCACTCGGCGAGGCGATCCCACTGGAGGACCGCCGCGAGCTGCTCGAAGGCACCCGCGATGAAGCCGAACGCCTCGACCGCTACATTCAAAATCTGTTGGACATGACTCGTCTCGGCCATGGCGCGCTGAAACTGGCGCGGGACTGGGTGGCGCCGGCAGACATCATCGGCAGCTCGCTCAACCGCCTGCGCGCTGTGTTGTCGCCGTTGCAGGTCAGCACCGAACTGCCGGCCGACATGCCGCTGCTGTATGTCCACGCGGCCTTGATCGAGCAGGCGCTGGTCAATGTGCTGGAAAACGCCGCGCGGTTCTCACCGGTGCACGGCCGCCTGCAACTGCGCGCCGGCTCCGGCGATGGCGAGATCTATTTTTCGGTCAGCGATGAAGGGCCGGGCATTCCCGAAGAAGAGCGGGCGAAGATTTTCGACATGTTCTACACCGCTGCGCGCGGTGATCGGGGCGGGCAGGGCACCGGGCTGGGGCTGGCGATCTGTCAGGGCATGGTCGGCGCCCATGGCGGGCGGATCAGCGTCGCCGATGGTATCGAAGGCCGTGGCACTTGCATCACCTTGCACCTGCCTTTGCAGGACCAACCGGCTCTGGAGAGTGAGCGTTGAAATCGAACCCTGATACTCTTCGCCCATCTTCCTGCCGCGACCGCCAATTATGAGCCAGACCGCGACCATTCTGGTCATCGACGACGAACCGCAAATCCGTAAGTTCCTGCGCATCAGCCTCGCGTCCCAAGGCTACAAAGTGCTCGAGGCCGGCACCGGCAGCGAAGGCCTGGCGCAAGCCGCGCTGAATAAACCGGACCTGCTGGTGCTCGACCTCGGCCTGCCGGACATGGACGGTCAGCAAGTGCTGCGCGACTTTCGTGAGTGGTCGGCGGTGCCGGTGCTGGTGCTGTCGGTGCGCGCCAGCGAAGGACAGAAAGTCGAAGCCCTGGACGGCGGCGCCAATGACTACGTGACCAAGCCGTTCGGCATTCAGGAATTTCTGGCGCGGGTGCGCGCGTTGTTGCGCCAGGCACCGACCGGGGAAGTGCAGCAGGCGGCACTGACATTCGGCCCGTTGACCGTCGACCTGGCCTATCGCCGGGTATTGCTCGACGGTGCCGAAGTCGCGCTGACCCGCAAGGAATACGCGGTGCTTGCGCAACTCGCGCGGCATCCTGGAAGGGTGATCACGCAGCAGCAATTGCTCAAGGACATCTGGGGGCCGACGCACACCGAGGACAGCCATTACCTGCGGATCGTCGTCGGGCATTTACGCCAGAAGCTCGCCGACGACCCGACTCGACCGAGGTTCATCGTGACCGAAGCGGGGGTTGGGTACCGGTTGCTGGATGAGGGCGGTGTTTGAGATCTGCATTCGACAGCTGGATTGCGAACAGCTTCTGTGGCCAAGGGGCTTTTGTGGTGAGGGGACTTTTGTGGTG
>JALYPE010000552.1 GCA_030856525.1 Pseudomonadota bacterium
GCTGAAGCCTGCGCAGCGGGTCGCTTCGTACATGTGTTTGTGGATCGTGCATCGAATCAGCCGGTCGCGATTCCTGCTGGATTACGAACGGCACTTGAACGCTTGGTGATTTGACCGGCAAAAAAAATCGCAGCCCGGGGGGGGTGCGATTTTTATTTACTCGTCAACGGGTGATCAAGACTCAATCATGACGGTAGTGTTTCTTGTGCTTGCGATGCCCGTAAGCATGACCGCGGCCGGGGTGGCCATCTCGGTAGTAGCGACGATCGCCACCACGATGGGAGCGTCGATCATCGTCAGCGTCGCTTTTATTACCCATGTAGTTGCCCAGCGCGCCACCGGCGCCGCCGCCTGCTGCGGAACCGATCAGGCTGCCGGTGCTGCCGCCCAGGCTACGACCGACCACGTTACCGCCTGCTGCGCCCAGTGCACCGCCGATAGCGGCTTCGCCACGGCTGCGTTTGTCTGCGCCGACTGCGCTACCACCCGCGCCGCCCAAGGCTGCGCCAATGGTGGAGCCAGTATTGCCGCCTAATGACTGACCGACGACCGAGCCCAAAACCCCGCCCAATGCGCCGCCCACGCCCGCTTCGGTGGTGCCGCCTGCAGATGCGAAACCACTGGTCAGGCTAAGGGACAACAAGAGAATCGAGGAGAACTTCATAGAGAAACCTCAAGGGGATGACGACGCGATCCTGAGGCGCTCGCATGATTGTGACAATCGAAATCCGACGAGTAACACGACTTGTACACAATTCTATAAGTTACTGTTTTACCTCGGGAACTTAAGTGTTTTTTGCCGGTCTTTAGCTACTTCGGACAGGCCGTTTTTGTGAAAAAACGGCCTTTTTTGTGGGCGATTGAAAATCGTCTGCTGAGCCGGTGGTGGGGTTGCAGGCCCGGGAAGGGGCCGAACCTGCTATCGCATCAAGCCGACCTGGCCATGATCAAACCGCTCTCACTCGCCGCTTCCAGGCGGATTGCCACGAACTTCGACGTTGGCGTATGACTGCCCTCACCTGTGCTTTCCAGCGGCACCAGCGGGTTCACTTCAGGGTAATACGCAGCAGCCTGTCCCGCAGGAATATCAAAAGCCAGCAATGTGAAGCCTTTCACTCGACGCTCACGGCCATCGTCCCAGATTGAAACGATATCGGCTTTCTGCCCTGGTTTGAAGCCCAGGCGAATGATGTCCGCCTCGTTTACAAACAGCACGTCTCGCTGGCCTTTAACCCCG
Organism: Pseudomonadota bacterium; assembly: GCA_030856525.1. Lineage (GTDB taxonomy): Bacteria > Pseudomonadota > Gammaproteobacteria > Pseudomonadales > Pseudomonadaceae > Aquipseudomonas. Next base: position 1,238 of record JALYPE010000552.1, read on the forward strand.
CGATAACGGTCATCAAGGCCATAAATAGTGGTGTTGTACTGATCGTGGGAACGCATCGACTGCATGATCAGGTCCGGCAAAACGCCCGTGGCGCGGGTACGTTCATGCACCAGGTCTTCAGGCAGCATGTTGGGACGGAAATTGGCGCGACCCGACGGCGTGTTCCAGCGACGGGAGCCGGCGCTGTTGCCGAGGTAGAAACCGCCCGGGTTCTTGATCTTCTCGTTGAACTCCTTGAAGCCCGGAATGGTGTCGGCGATCAGGTCGCGGATGCGGCTGTAATCGGCCACCAGCCAACTCCAGTCCACCGGTTTGCTGCCCAACGTGGCAGCGGCAATGCCGGCAATGATCGACGGTTCCGAGCGCATCTGGTTCGACAGGGGCTGCAACTGACCGTTGGAGGCATGAACCATGCTGAACGAATCTTCCACAGTGACCGCTTGCGCGCCTTCGGTCTGGATATCGATATCGGTACGACCCAGGCACGGCAGGATCAGCGCTTCCTTGCCGTGGGCCAGATGACTGCGGTTGAGCTTGGTGCTGATTTGCACCGTCAGGTCGCAGTTGGTCAGCGCCTTGAATGTGCGATGGCTGTCCGGAGTCGCCTGAGCGAAATTGCCACCCAGGCCGATGAAGACTTTTGCGCGGCCCTCAGCCATGGCGTGGATCGCCTCTACGACGTTATGACCATTGTCACGCGGCACCTTGAACTGGAAGCGTCGTTCAAGGGAATCAAGGAACGCCACTGGCGGACGCTCATTAATGCCCATCGTGCGGTCGCCCTGCACGTTACTGTGG
>JALYPE010000695.1 GCA_030856525.1 Pseudomonadota bacterium
GACCATTACCCTGTACGACGCCTCCGTTCCGGTTTTCAAGCAAATGCTCAACGCCCTGAGCGATGTGCTGAACAAGGCCGAAGCCCACGCCACGGCGAAAAACATCGACCCGAATGTTTTCTTGCAAGCCCGCCTGTACCCGGACATGTTTCCATTGGTGCGTCAGGTGCAGATTGCGGTTGATTTCGCCAAGGGTGTGTCCTCGCGTCTGGCCGAGCTGGAAGTACCGAAGTACGACGACACTGAAACCACTTTTGCCGAACTGCAGGCGCTGATCAGCAAGGTTCTGGCCTACATCGGCGAGATCAAGCCAGAGCAGATCAACGGCCAGGAAGGCATCGAGATCGTCACTCGCCCAGGCACGCCGAAAGAAAAACGCTTCACTGGTCAGGCCTATCTGCTGAGCTACGGTCTGCCGCAGTTCTTCTTCCACGTCACCACCACCTATGCACTGCTGCGTCATAACGGTGTGGAAGTGGGCAAGCGCGATTACATGGGCGCGTTCTAAACACCCAGGTACAAAAAAGCCCGCCAAGGTTCACGCCTTGGCGGGCTTTTTCGTGTGTGTGGTTCTTTTTCTGAAGCGGTGCAAATCCCGCTTTTGTAGGAGCCCTTACACCACTCGCGCAGCTTTCTCTTCCTCACCCAGACACGCCGCCGCCGTAAACAGCACGTCCGTGGACGAGTTCAGTGCGGTCTCGGCCGAATCCTGCAACACACCGATGATGAAGCCGACAGCAACCACTTGCATGGCGATCTCGCTCGGGATCCCGAACAGACTGCAGGCCAGTGGAATCAGCAACAACGAACCGCCCGCCACGCCCGACGCACCACAGGCGCAGATCGCGGCGACGACGCTCAGCAGGATTGCGGTCGGAATGTCCACCGCTATGCCCAGCGTATGCACGGCAGCCAGGGTCAGCACGGTGATGGTGATCGCCGCACCGGCCATGTTGATCGTGGCGCCCAGCGGGATCGACACCGAGTACGTATCCTCATGCAGGCCCAGGCGCTTGCTCAATTCCAAGTTGACCGGGATGTTCGCCGCCGAGCTGCGGGTGAAAAACGCGGTGATGCCACTTTCGCGCAGGCAGGTCAGGACCAGTGGATACGGGTTGCGACGCAGTTTCCAGAACACGATCAACGGATTCATCACCAGCGCCACGAACAACATGCATCCGAGCAGCACGGCCAGCAGATGCGCGTAGCCGAGCAGCGCGCCGAAACCGGAGGTTGCCAGCGTTGAGGCCACCAGACCGAAGATCCCCAGCGGCGCAAAACGGATCACCAGGCGCACGATCAGCGTGACGCCGTTGGACAAGTCGCCAAGCACTTCGCGCGTGGTTTCGCCGGCGTGTCTAATCGCAATGCCCATACCGATCGCCCACGCCAGGATGCCGATGAAGTTGGCATTCATCAGCGCGCTGACCGGGTTGTCCACAACGCTCAGCAACAAACTCTGCAGCACTTCACTGATGCCGCCCGGTGCCGTCACTGCGACGTCATGGGTGGCAAGCACCAGACTCGAAGGGAACATCATGCTGGCGACCACGGCCACCACGGCTGCGGCAAAGGTGCCCAGCAGATAAAGGAACAGGATCGGCCGAATGTGAGTTTCCTGACCGTGCTTGTGGTTGGCGATCGATGCCATGACCAGCACAAACACCAGAATCGGCGCGACCGCTTTCAGCGCCGAAACGAAGACTTTGCCGATAAACGCAGTGGACTTGGCTACCTCGGGCGCAAGCAGTGCGAGGACGATACCGGCGATCAGGCCGATGACGATTTGTGTGACCAGACTCAAGCGTTTCAAGCGGTGCAGAAGCGAAGGGGATGGGGCAGTCATAAAACGGCATCTCTGATTTTATTAGGTGCGCGGGTGGCGTGACGAGGTCAGGCCAACGCTGGCGAAAAGTGTTGGAATCGCAGGGCGCGGACTTTATCACAGCGTGGTCTTTTTCCTTCAGACCTGTGACGAACTGTCGCCCGTGTGTTCAACGTGATCGGCAGGTTCGTGCAACCGTGTCTGGAAACACTCTGTTAAGATTGCCCATCCTCTTTTTCATGTTCTTCCAGTGGGCCTTCGGGCAATCACTGGTGTCGTCGTTTTTCTGGAGTTCTGCATGCTGTTGCCCATTATTCTGTTGTCTGCCGCCGGTTTTACCGTGCTGACCACGGAATTCATCATCGTCGGCCTGTTGCCGGCCATCGCCCGAGACCTGGCGGTGAGTGTTCCCCAAGCGGGATTGCTGGTGACCTTGTTTGCATTCACCGTCGCCGCTTTCGGGCCTTTTCTCACGGCGTACTTCGCTCGATTCGAACGCCGCAAGCTGTTCATCGCGGTGCTGATCATGTTCGGTCTGGCCAACACGCTTGCGGCGTTCGCGCCGAACATCTGGGTGATGGCCTTCGCTCGCCTGGTTCCGGCGCTGGGGCTGCCAGTGTTCTGGGCGTTGGCCAGTGAAACGGCGGTGGATATTGTCGGCCCCGAGTACGCAGGGCGCGCCATTGCGAAGATTGGTTTCGGCATCGTTTGTGCCACCGTGTTCGGCATTCCGGTTGGCACGCTGATTTCCGATGCGCTCGGCTGGCGCAGCGCTTTCGGCATTCTCGCCGTCATCGCGTTTGCCAAAGCGTTGCTGCTGTTTATCTACCTGCCAAAAACCGACCTGCACCAACATCAGGTGAGCTTCCGTTCGCAATTCAGGATTTTGCGCAGCCCCTTGATGATCGGTCATGTGCTGTTGTCGGTGCTGGTGTTCAGCGGCATGTTCACCGTTTACACCTACCTGGCGGACATTCTTGAGCGCCTGGCCGGCTTCAACGGCACGGTCGTCGGCTGGTGCCTGATGGGGTTCGGTGCTGTCGGCCTGATTGGCAACTCCCTGGGCGGCCGCGCGGTGGACCGTCATCCGCTGATCGCGTCGATGACGTTCTGTGCGTTCATGATTGCCGGCATGGTGACGCTGGTGCCGAACATCCACTCGCCGCTGGGGCTGGCGGCGGCGATGGGCATCTGGGGCGTGACCCAGGCTGCGTTGTTCCTCGTCAGTCACGTCCGCTTGATGAAAGCAGCGCCCGAAGCGCCGGCCTTTGCGGCATCGTTGAACATCGCCGGGGCTAACCTCGGCATCGGCCTGGGCGCCATGGTGGGCGGTCGGGTGATCGACAGCGTGGGCCTGCAAGGTCTGGGGTTTGCGGCGGCCGGTTTTATCCTGCTCTCGATTTTGCTGGCGATGGCGCTGATGACCTTCAAGCCGCGCGAAGTCTGCGCCTGAGTCGTCAAATTCCGGTAAACAACTCGCGTCGGGCACCCTCGGTGATCGCGACAATGCCGGGGTGCTTGACCTTGCGCTCCACGGAAATGGCGTAAAATGACTCGGTCACGGCGTCGGTCTGGCCGATCAGCTCCACGCCGTATTGGCGTTTCACCTCATCGGCAATCACGCTCGGACCGATAAAAATCCCGCTGCCGGATTGCCCGAATGCCTGCATCAAGGCGCTGTCATCGAACTCGCCGACGATGCGCGGTTGAATCTGCTGTTCGGCAAACCAGCGCTGCAAACGACTGCGCACCACTGTTTCCGGCCCCGGAATCAATAGCGGCGCGCCATGCAGGCTCTGCGGGAAATTC
>JALYPE010000699.1 GCA_030856525.1 Pseudomonadota bacterium
GTTAGAATAGCCGCCACCTTACGCAAGATGCGACCCGCACATGACCGATCTGACGCTTTATCATAATCCGCGCTGCTCGAAATCCCGCGGTGCGCTTGAACTGCTGGAAGCCCGTGGCCTGACCCCGACCGTGGTGCGCTACCTGGAGACGCCGCTGAATGCAGAGCAAATCCAGAGCCTGCTGAAAAAGCTCGGCATCAGCGCCCGGCAATTGCTGCGCACCGGCGAAGACGAATACAAAACCCTCAACCTCGCCGACCCCAGCCTGAGTGAAGCGCAACTGATCGCCGCCATCGCTGCACACCCGAAGCTGATGGAGCGGCCGATTCTCGAGGTGGGCAATAAAGCCGTCATCGGCCGTCCGCCGGAGAACGTGCTGGAGTTGCTGCCGTGACTGCGCCGTACATTCTGGTGTTGTATTACAGCCGCAGCGGCTCGACCAATGAAATGGCCCGGCAAATCGCCCGCGGCGTCGAGCAGGCAGGCCTTGAAGCGCGATTGCGCACCGTCCCGCCGATCTCTGCCGAATGCGAAGCGGTGTCGCCGGACATTCCCGACGAAGGCGCGTTGTATGCCAGCCTCGATGATCTGAAAAACTGCGCCGGCCTGGCCCTCGGCAGCCCGACCCGTTTTGGCAACATGGCAGCGCCACTGAAGTACTTCATCGATGGCACCAGTAACCTGTGGCTGACCGGCGCGCTGGTCGGCAAACCGGCAGGTGTGTTTACCTCTACCGCGAGTTTGCATGGCGGTCAGGAATCCACGCTGCTGTCGATGATGTTGCCGTTGCTGCACCACGGCATGCTGATCACCGGCCTGCCCTACAGCGAATCGGCCTTGCTGGACACCCGCGGTGGTGGTACGCCGTATGGCGCCAGTCACCACGCTGGCGCTGACGGCAAAAGTGGCCTGGATGAACACGAAGTGGCGCTGTGCCGGGCGTTGGGCATGCGGCTGGCCAAGACTGCGCAAAAGCTGGGGAACTGACGTGGCGAAGAAGCCGAAGATACTGCCCTCCATCGAATGGCTCGAACCACGCGTGCGGGCCATGCGTGTCATCGCGTTGCTGTGTTTCCTCGGCCTGGTGGGATTGCTGTGCGCTTATTACTTGCTGATCGCGGACCTGCACGGCGCGCGGCCCTGGGTGATTCTGCTGATCGAACTGGTGCCGCTGCTGGTGCTGGCGCCGGGCATGCTGGGCGGTAGCGCACGCGGGCATTCGTGGATGTGTTTTGTGGTGAATCTGTATTTCATGAAAGGCGCACTGGCGGCGTTCGACCCGAACCGGCAGCTGTTCGGCCTGCTGGAAATGGGCGCGAGCCTGGCGGTGTTCTGTTCGGCGCTGCTGTATGTGCGCTGGCGGTTTCAGCTCAATCGCAGGTTGGCGGGTGAAGGCGAGCCCTCTGTTGTCTGACGGAAAAGATCGCAGCCTGCGGCAGCTCCTACGGCACGCGTACATCCGTAGGAGCTGCCGAAGGCTGCGATCTTTTTAGCTATCCATCATTTTAATGATTGACGGTATACGCCAACATCATCGACAGCTGGCTCATCGGCCGCCCGCCACTTTCTTCGTGCCACTGGTTGAACACGCCTTGCACCGTGGCCAGGTCGCGCAGACTGGTCGGCGCTTTGTCGACGATCTTTTGCGCATTCAACGCCGCGACCACGTCATAGCTGGGCACGAAGGTGTCCTTGCCAACCATGCGCAAAAACCGCGGCGCCGACAATCCGCCCAATTGATGCCCGCGCTTTTTCAGATACGTCCACAGCCCGACAATATCGGTCACTGGCCAGTCGGCGATCAATGCGCCAAAACTGCCGCGCTCATGTGCCTCGTCGAGCACGAATTGCGCATTGCGCGGCACACTCTTGAGCTTGCCCAGGTGGCGAATGATCCGCGCGTCCTGCATCAGGCGTTCGAGGTGCTCGGCGCTCATCAGCACCACTTTTTCCGGGTCGAACCTGAAGAATACTTCTTCGAAAGACGGCCACTTGGAGTCCACCAGACTGTGTTTGAGGCCGGCGCGAAAGATTCTAAGCGCCATGGTCGAGAGGTAGCGGTCGTCGCTGATCTTGCGCAATTGTGCCGGGGTTTTCGGAACGGGCAGATGGGCTTCCAGTTTAGCCGCCGAACCAAAGCGGTTCAGACAGTATTCGTGTAGCCACTTGTAATCGTGCATGCCCTCTCCTGAGGTTTGAAAAATGAAAAACGACACCCGTTAGCTGTGGGGGGCTTGCTTCCGTGGGCGGCGAAACGGTCCCGGAAATTGACGATAAGCCAGAGATTTTGTGAGTGCTGCGCACTCAAACGGGGGCAAGCCCCCTCGCCACAG
>JALYPE010000573.1 GCA_030856525.1 Pseudomonadota bacterium
CCCAGCGCATGTTGTAGTTCTTCTTCAGCGGGCCTTCCTCACCTGCCAGCAGTTCGCCTACATAACGCTGCACCGGTGCTTCCCAGTGACGCTGGTTGGACGAGTTGATGGCGAATTCCTGGGTGGACTCAGGAATGGTGATGTCTTCGTGAGTGAGCACGAAACTGCCCATTTCACGGTCCAGGGTGAAGCCTTTGACGCCGTCGCCCAGGGTCAGCACGAGCATGGTTTGCGGGCCGTAGATGGCATAACCGGCCGCTACTTGCTCGGTGCCTGGCTGCAGGAACGCCTTTTCATTCAGGGCTTCGTTCTGGCTGAGGTATTCGCTCGGGCAACGCAGTACCGAGAAAATGGTGCCGACCGGAGCGTTGATGTCGATGTTCGACGAACCGTCCAGCGGGTCGAATACCAGCAGGTAGGCGCCTTTCGGGTATTTGCCCGGGATCTGGTAGGCGTTGTCCATTTCTTCGGACGCCATGCCAGCCAGGTGACCGCCCCATTCGTTGGCTTCAAGCAGAATCTCGTTGGAAATCACGTCGAGTTTCTTCTGCACTTCGCCTTGAACGTTTTCAGTGCCCATGCTGCCCAGAACACCACCCAGGGCGCCTTTGGACACGGCGTGGCTGATTTCTTTACAGGCGCGCGCCACCACTTCGATCAGGAAACGCAGATCGGCAGGCGTGTTGTTGCTACGGGTCTGCTCAATCAGATAGCGACTCAGGGTAACGCGGGACATGGAAGGCTCCGGTGGAATGGGGGGGCTAAAAAACCCGCGCAGTTTAGCGCGAGTCGCGGTGCATTTGCTCCTATCAGACGTGATCCGCCCCAGAGAGTTCATGCGTCGGGTTCAGCGTAGTTGGAAACGGATTGGATGAGCGTTGAGATTAACGGCATTTTCGAATTTTTCTTCGCTCGAAAGCCAGCCATCCTCAGTATTTCTCAGAAGGTTTACGCAGCAAGCTGAATGCCATCGCCGCCAGAAATACGACACTGAGCAACAGCACTGCCCACAAGCCAAACTTCTTCCAGTCGGTTTCAGCCCGGGAAGTCGAGGTTGCCGTTGATGTCGGTGCGACCATCGCTGCTTCATCTATTGCTGCCGCGCCCAACGATGCCAGCTTCGCTGCGGTGTAATCCGGAATCAGCGTCGCCAACGGCAGGTTCGCTGCTTTTACCGTCGCGTTGCCCAGCGCCAGCGTATAAGGCCCAGCCCCTCGCGCGAGAAACACCAGTTGCGTCGAGCGCACGGCGAATTTCACCGACGGCGCTTCTGCCCCCAGACCACCACCGCGCTCATCCACGGTCAGTTTCAGTTGCTGCAGGGTTTGCCCCGACAGCTGCAATTGGTCCTGCACCACTTCTTCACCACCCCGGGTCAGGCGATAGAGCAGGCCGCTGCTCAGCGGTTGCCAGGGCACGCTGCTGTCGCGACGACCGGACAACATCACCGGCGCCAGACTGTTGGGCTGGCTCAAATCAAACTGCACCCGTTCGACGTTCAGCCCCGCCGGCAACTGCCAGGTGTATTCGCCGGGCTTCGCGGTTCTGCCGGCCAACGGCTGCGACCAGGATAGCGGCGGCGGCAGGCTGCGGGTGCTTTGCAGTTGCGCCGAGGTCAGGGTCGGTGCTGACTGCGGCGTCTTCCAGAGCAAGCGCAGATAACGCGCCGATTGCCCCGGTAGACCGACTTCTTGTCGCTCGACGCGCTCGTCGGCAAACGTCAGGCGCGCGACTTGCCCATCACCCCACGACTGCCAATGCTGCAAATCGTCGCTGGCCTCAATGCTGAAAATCTGGAAACCATCGCGCTCACTGGTCCAGTCGAGCACCAACTGCTGTAACGGCGCTTTGATCGCGCTGGCGTCGAGTAACCAGCCGCGCAGTACTTCTTCCCCCGCCTCCAGCTGGTTTGAGGGCTGAACCTGCACCAACGTGCCGTCGGCGTTCGATTGCACGCGCACACTCGGCGCCCGCTCGGGGTCGTCCGCTGCGTTGTACAACGGGAACCACTTCACGTCGGTCAGCGTTCGCGCTTCGCTGCCAGCGTGGATTTTCCTGGCCAGCGCGTAGCCTTGGACCTCGCCGGCGGCGTTGAATACGCGCACATCGCCGAGGTCGGTCTGGCGTGCGTTCAATTGCGCTTCCAGCGACAATTCGAGCCGATACCACGGCCCTTGCCCGCTAACGGTCAACGGCAACAGGGTGGCGAAATCCGCCGGTTTGTCCTGTGCATTGGCCGCCAGCGCCATGCCCATTAGAACCACACCCCACCAGCCCAGGCTCAGCTTCAGACTCAAGACGACACTCCTTCGGTTTGCGAACGCTCGGCATCCGCTGCAGCCTCGGCGCGCTTGGGCGGCAACGGGGCGAAATAGCCCACCACCAACAGCAAGATGCCAACGCCGATAAACGAGACGATCCGCGCCAGCCCGCCACGGTTACTCAATTCGACAAAGAACAGTTTGGCCACTACCACACCGATCAGCGCAGCCCCGATAAGCCAGACTTCGCGACGACGACGCAAATGACCGCCGATCATCAGGCTCAACGCCATCAGGGTCCAAACGATGGACAGCCCAGCCTGCACCTGCATCGACGCGAGCAGCACATCCAGCTCGAATGGCACGCCGCCCCAATGGTGAGCCGTGCGATTCACCAGTGCAGTGAAGAAGGCAAACAACGAGACGCCGACGATCAGCTGCGTCCCGTGGCCGGCATAATCCTGGCGAATCGTCAGCTGCGCCAGCGCACTGCGGGACCAGACATAGACACCGAACAGCGCGAACAACAGGCCCAGCTCCAGAGGGTTGATCAACGGCACATAAGGCAGCGGCTCGGCCGCGCCATTGCTGACGATGTTCGCCAGCCAGAACCAGCCGAGCATCAGCAAGGCCAACGGTGCGGCGGCGTACACCCGATACTCGCGCGGGTAGGCCGCTACCGGCCACGGCCACGCACGCGGTGCGGCCATCAGCAACAGATACAGACTCGGGATAATCGCCCAACCCAACCAACGCCAGGCGTTGTAGTACTCGGACAACAGCAGCAAGCCGTAACGCAGCTCCAGCGCCAGCAAACCTATCAACAGCCAGCAGCCGAGCACGTGGGCGACGCTGACAGCCTGCGCCGGCAGCATCGGCGCCAAGCGCCGCAGCGACAGCCAATGCACCGCGAACAGCGCCGTCCAGACCAGCCAGCCGAAATTGGCGGCCGGGTGATAACGGCTGTGCAACGCGCCGAGCAGCACCAGCGCTGCGGCAGGTATCAGCGCGAGACAGAGCACGCCCAGCGATGCCCATTTCAGCCGCAGCGCCAGCAACGTCCACAGTGCAACGCTGAGCGCGATGGCCGTCAGCAACAAAGTCGCCTGCAGATTCGCCGGAGCGAATCGCAGTATTTCAGCGCCCCACGCCAGCGCCCACCACCCTGCGCCCCACACCAGCAACACGTCGGACAAACGCCGCAGGCTGAGCGCGCCGATGTGCGCGCCCAACTGCAAGCGCCATGCTCCGACCAACGCGACTATGCCCAGCGCCAACGGCGTCCAGAACCCGCTGTTCGCCAGCGGAGTCAGACCGTCGGCCGGTGGCCAAAACCCGCCCGCGCCGGCTAACAAAAACGCCGAACCACCGAGCAGTTGCACGGCCAATGAAGTGATCACGAACGTGCGCGAGGGCAGGTGCAGGCCGACAAGCAATGTCGCCAACCCGGCCAGTGCCCAGCTGATCACCGTGCCGTGGATGAGGAAAAACAGCGGCGCCAGCAGATAGAGAAAGCTCAGCCCAAGGCACGCCAGTACCGGCATCCCTTTGCGCTCCCACACCGAGGTCTGCTCAGGAGAAGCTTTGCGCAGCTGATGAAAGCTGAACAGCAACGCAACGCCGAGCATCAAGGCGCCCAGCGGCGTGCCATGCAGCAGGCTGCTTTCGCCGAATCGCAGCTCACTGAAAAACGCCAGCGCCGCCCCCATTTGCAGCAACAGCGCGAAGGCTCTGGCCAATGGTCGCTGCTGACGCAGGCCGAGCCAGAAAATCCCCGCGCCCTCCACGGCCCACGCAGCCGTGGTCCAACGGGCATCAAGGCCCAACGGAATCGCCAGGCTGGTGAAGATCACTCCGAGGGCCAGGCATGTCTCGGCTAACAACAACGCGCGTCCACCTATCAACCAACGGGCGAGCCCCATGTAGATCATGCCCAAGGCGAGGGCGCTGAACGCCGCCGCGAACTCCACATGCTGAACCAGCGCGAACTGCAAACCGAAGCCTACCAGCGGCGGACCGAACAGCAGCGTGCCGTCGACGTAATCACCTTTGCGCGCCGACCATCGCAACAACGCCTCGCGGCTGTCGTCCTCGGGCGCATCGCTCATCTCGCGCAACGTGCGCCGGGCGAACAACAGGCCGATGGCCAGGTACATCAGGAAGAAAAGGATCAGGAACGGCTCCGTGCTCCACAGCAGGTCGGGCGTGTAGGCACGCAAACCCCACGCGACACCGATGCCAAAGGTGCCGACAAAACCGATCACGTTGAGCAGCCGCCAGGCCTTGAACCAAGCGATGGCGAGAATGCCGGCGTTTAGTAATGCGAAATAGCTGAACAGTGCGACGTGGTTGCCGGCACCCGTGGACGTCAGAATCGGTGCGGCAAACCCGCCCAGCGCCGCCACAGCAGCCAGCGCCATGGCATCCTGCTTGATCGCAAGAATGGCCGAGAACATGGTGACCGCCACCAGCAGGCTGAGCGCCGCCGTTGGGTCGAGCAGCGGATGCAGGCGCATCGCGGCAAATACCGTCAGGTACAGCACCGCGATGCCGGCGCCTTGCAGCATCAGCGCGTAAGTGCTGTTGCGCCGCCGCAGCCACCAGCCCAGCGCCAGCAGTCCCAACGCCGCTGCCGCGACTCCTGCGTAACGCAATTCAATCGGCACTACCACGCCCTCGGTCGCGTAGCGCAGCAGGAACGCCAGGCCAAGGAACAACAGCACCAGCCCAACGCGCAGCACGGTGTTGCCACCGAACAACCAGTTGCGTGCCGCGCTGACAGCACGGTCGATGATAGTCGGACCGTGAGGCTCAAGCGGTTGCTGTGACTCGCGAGCAACAGGCACGGCTTTCCACATATCCTCGGGCAGGGGACGGTTGGACTGAGTAGAAGTGGCGGCTACCGGTTCAAGTTCGGCTGGCAGTTCCCAGATCAACTCCGGGGAAGCGGCGGGAATGTCGTCGAGGGTGAAATGGGGGGTCAGTGCAGGCTCGCTGCCCGTTGACGCTTCGGGCATTGCCGGCGGTTGAACACTGGAAGGTTCCAGCAGTGCCAGGCGTTGCTGCACGTCATTGAGGGTGATCTGCGTTTGTTCCAGCAGTCGACGCTGCTCGGCGGCCTCTGCGTCGAGACGACCAATGCGCATGGCCTGGCCGATACCCAGCCCGAGCATCGCACCCAACAGCGCGTCGCTGAACGACTCGTCGAGTACCCAGCCCAGCACCAGCCCAATCAGCATGAACATCCATTGCATGGTCGATATCCCTAAGCGGCCCACTGCCGGGCGAATCCCGCAAATCC
>JALYPE010000604.1 GCA_030856525.1 Pseudomonadota bacterium
CACCACGCACTATTCGATCGTCGACAAGTGGGGCAACGCGGTGTCGGTGACTTATACCCTCAACGACTGGTTCGGCGCCGGGGTCATGGCCAGCAAAACCGGGGTCATGCTCAATGATGAAATGGACGACTTCACCTCCAAGGTCGGCGTGCCGAACATGTATGGCCTGGTGCAGGGCGAGGCCAATGCCATTGCGCCCGGCAAGGCGCCGCTTTCTTCCATGAGCCCGACCATCGTCACCAAGGACGGCAAAGTGGTGATGGTCGTCGGCACGCCGGGCGGCAGTCGCATCATCACGGCGACATTGTTGACCATGCTTAACGTAATCGACTACGGCATGAACATTCAGGAAGCGGTCGATGCGCCACGCTTTCACCAGCAGTGGCTGCCGGAGGAAACCAATCTGGAAACGTTCACCACCAGCCCGGACACGGTGCAGATGCTGGAGAGCTGGGGCCACAAGTTTGCCGGGCCGCAGGATGCCAATCATCTCGCGGCGATTCTGGTCGGTGCGCCGTCGCTGGAGGGCAAGCCGGTGGGCAAGAACCGCTTCTACGGAGCGAACGACCCGCGGCGTAATACCGGCTTGTCGTTGGGGTATTAATTAGCGAAGATCGCTCACGGCCGAGGCGGTGCGCTCGAGGGCGGCCGTTTCGGTCGTTCTACGTTTTCAGACTTGCAAGGAAAGCTCATGACCACCGCACTGTTAATCATTGATGTTCAACATGCGCTGTGCACCGGCGACTATGAATGTTTCGAAATCGAGCGCGTCATCGACAACATCAACGGCCTCAGCGCCAGGGCTCGCGAGGCCGGCATACCGGTGGTACTCATCCAGCACGAGGAGCCCACCGGCCCGTTTATGCATGGCACACCCAACTGGCAATTGGCCGAAGCACTGGTCACCGGTCCGCAAGACAAGCGCGTGCGCAAGACCACGCCGGATTCGTTCTATCAGACGTCATTGCGTAAATTGCTGCCGGTACAGGATTTCGAGCGGCTGGTGATCTGCGGTCTGCAGACTGACTATTGCGTCAACGCCACCGTGCGCCAGGCGCTGCAGTTGGGTTACGACGTGGTGCTGGCCGGCGATGCGCATTCCACCGTCGACAACGGCCCATTCTCCGCTGAGGACATCATCGCCGAACACAACAAGGACCTCGCGCACCTGACCGGTTCGGTGGCGCGCATCGATGTCAAACCTGCAGCGCACATCAGCTTCACGCACTAAAGTTCAGCGTTACGGCAAATGCCAGAGGTCACGGTAACGGTCATATTGCGCCTCGGGCATTTGCACCAGCAGCGGTGACAATCCCGGGTCGAGCCACTCGAACAATCGGGCAATGCTGGCCGGGTCCATCGCCGTGCAGCCCGCCGTCGGCGACGTGGGGCTGCGCCAGATGTGGAAGAAGATGCACGAGCCTGCCGCTGGAGAGGCGGGCGTGTTGTGTTCGATGAATATGCCCTGTTGGTAACCCGCTTCCTGGCGCATCTGCTCGGAGCTGTTCCAGTCTTTGCTCGTTGTGGCACCGTCGACCAGCGCGTTGTAATGGGCTGAGCGGCCGTCGTCCACGCATTCGGCCGTCGGTGTCAACGCGAGGTAAGGCAGTCGGGTGTTGGCCGTTCTTTCGAAACCAAATGCCGTACCGAGCTTGAACACGCCGGCGGGGGCCTTGCCATCGCCTTCACGCTTGACCGGGTCTGCGCCCGGCTCGACACCGACCAGACCCTTGCCCCAGGCCATGCCGTTTTTACCGACCACCACCGCGAATGCATCACCGCGTTTGCGAAAGGCCGTGCCGTCACGCTCATAACGCTGGGCGCTGCCCTGAACGTCGGTCCAGTTTTTGCTGGTGACCACGATCAGTTGTCGGCTGTTGCCGAGCACGTCGCGGGCGCCGAGTGGGGTGATCGGGAAATCCATGACGTCCTTGCGGGCGACGCCTGGGGCGTGCGTGAAATGCCACCATTCCTTGTCGTACCCGCTGAAGCCTTCTTTTTCCATGGCTCGGCTGAGGCGCTGGCGATTGTCTTTCGCCGCCGCATCAATGGTTGGGTTGGCGGTGTGAGCGCGCTCATCGAAGCAGTCATAACCGGTGCCCATGTCGAGCGCACCGTCGCGCCAGCGCTCGCCATAAGGTGCGGTGCAGTCCGTCTGCGCCGCTGACGGCGTCCAGGTGTCGGCGGGCAGGGCGTTCGGGCCGGTCAATGTCAGGTCCACAGTGGACCCTCGGGAATGGTTCGAAACGCGTGCGACATAGCCCAGCCGCCAGAAGTCTTTTTTGTCGACGCGCGGGTAGAACTCGGCCTTGCGCGGGTCGCCAGGTTCAGTGGCGAAGCGGGCCATGTCGGCCACGGCGCGGCTGGGGCGATAGCAATCGAAAACCTTCAGCCCGTAGCCTTGCGCTTGCAAAGTTTTGTGCACCCGCGCCAACGCCTGCGCGGCGTCCAGAGACAACAGGCATTCTGGCGCGGCGTAACCGTCGAGCGGGTGACCGGTGAAGTTGTGCGCGCTGGCGTAGCGAATATCCTGCTCGATACCGGGCGCAATTGTGCGCAGATACACCATGTGTTCAGGCGGTTGTTGGGTATCTGCCATGGCCGGCGAGACAAGGCTCAGCAGCAGCCATGAGTGCCAGCAGTTACGAAATGAGCGCATGTGAAAACCTCCTTGGATGCGGGTGTCTGGATCGTATCAGCTGGCGTCCTCCAGCGCTGTGCCAGTGGCCGATGCGAGCGCGTCGGGTCAATCCGTCGAAACTTCGCAGCCCGCCGGGATGTCCAGACCTTACACCTCTGAGCACCCAAGGCGAGGACCGACATGACAACGACAGTAGGCGATTTTCTGGTTGAGCGACTCAGCCAATGGGGCGTCACGCGAATTTTTGGTTATCCGGGCGACGGCATCAATGGCGTATTCGGAGCGCTGAGCCGTGCTCAGGGGAAGATCGAATTCATCCAGGCCCGGCATGAGGAAATGGCCGCCTTCATGGCGTCTGCGCATGCCAAGTTCACCGGTGAGCTGGGCGTGTGCATTGCCACGTCCGGCCCCGGCGCTTCGCACTTGATCACCGGTCTCTACGACGCGCGGATGGACCACATGCCGGTACTGGCCATTGTTGGTCAGCAGGCACGCGCGGCGCTTGGCGGTCATTATCAGCAAGAGCTGGATCTGCTCTCGATGTTCAAGGACGTCGCTGGCGCGTTCGTCCAGCAGGCGTCAGAACCTTCGCAGGTCCGGCACCTGGTCGACCGCGCGGTGCGCACGGCCGTGGGTGAACGGCGCGTCACAGCGCTGATCCTGCCCAATGATTTACAGGACGCCGAGTACAAGGAGCCGGAGAGGGCGCACGGCACCGTGCATTCCGGCGTCGGTTACAGCAAGCCCAGAGTCGTGCCTTATGACGCGGATCTGCAGCGCGCTGCGGACGTGCTCAATGCGGGTGAGAAGGTCGCGATTCTGGTGGGCGCCGGGGCACTGCAGGCCACCGATCAGGTGATCGCCGTTGCGGAAAAGCTCGGCGCCGGCGTGGCCAAGGCGCTGCTCGGCAAGGCAGTGTTGCCGGACGATTTGCCTTGGGTCACCGGCAGCATCGGCCTGTTGGGCACCGAGCCCAGCTACAAGCTGATGATGGAGTGCGACACCTTGCTGATGATCGGCTCGGGATTCCCGTATTCCGAATTCTTGCCCAAGGAAGGCCAGGCACGTGGCGTGCAGATTGATCTGCAGCCGGACATGCTGAGTCTGCGCTATCCGATGGAAGTCAATCTGGTGGGTGATTCCGCCGAGACCCTGGCGGCGCTTCTGCCGTTGCTGCAACACAAGACCCAGCGCAAATGGCGCAAGAAAATCGAAGGCTGGCATGCAAGCTGGGACAAAATCCTGGAGAAGCGTGCACTGGTCAAGGCTGACCCGGTCAACCCGCAGCGCGTGGTCCACGAGTTGTCGCCTCGCCTGCCTGACTCGGCCATCATCACCTGCGATTCCGGCTCGTGCGCCAACTGGTTCGCCCGGGACCTGAAAATCCGTCGCGGCATGATGTGTTCGCTGTCGGGCGGGCTGGCCTCAATGGGCGCCGCAGTGCCCTATGCCATTGCAGCCAAATTTGCTTACCCGCAACGGGCGGTGATCGCGCTGGTGGGCGATGGGGCGATGCAGATGAGCAACATGGCCGAATTGATTACCGTCGCCAAATACTGGCGGCAGTGGGAGAACCCGAAGTGGATCTGCGCGGTGTTCAACAATGAGGACCTCAATCAGGTCACCTGGGAACAGCGGGTGATGGAGGGTGACCCGAAGTTCGAAGCGTCGCAGAACATTCCCGATGTGCCTTATCACCTGTTCGCGATTTCCATCGGGTTGAAAGGCATTTTCGTCGATCGCGAAGAGGACGTCGCCGCTGCCTGGGAGCAGGCGCTGGCCTCGGAGGTGCCGGTGTTGATTGAGTTCAAGACCGACCCCGACGTGCCGCCGTTGCCGCCGCATATCAAGCTGGAACAGGCAAAGAAATTCGCCACGACGTTGCTTCGGGGCGACCCGGATCAGGCGGGCATTATCGTGCAGACGGCCAAGCAAGTGCTGAGCTCGGTGTTGCCTGGGGGGGCGAAGAAGTAACGCTAACGACGGTTCTACAGCCGTAGGAGCCGGCTTGCTGGCGATCCAGGCAACTCGCTGCATCGGGTTAGCCGTGCCGCCTGGATCGCCAGCAAACCGGCGCCTACAAAGTCTTCAATACCGCACCTGGGGCAATGGCACTCAGATCAGCTTCGCCTGCAGCTCTCAGGAACATGTCGAGGCGGCGTGGGCGGCGGCAATTGCCATGGGCGGTACGGATGAAGGCGTGCCGGGGCTGAGGCCGCACTATTCGGAAGATTATTTCGGCGCCTATTGCCGCGATCCCGAAGGCAACAAGCTGTGCTTTGTACACGCCGAAGGCCTGGAGTAAACGGCTGAGATCCATTTGACGTGACCCGCCATCGCCGTCAGTTGCAGACCGGCGATGACGTGCGCGATCGTGCAATCCTAGTGACGATCGCGATGTCGTTTCAGCGCAACCAGACACCCGCCCAGCAACACTGCGGCGCCTGCCGCCCAGAGCAGCGAAGGCGTTTGTACTTTGCCACGCCAGCCCCCGCTGACCCGACGTTCACCGCTTGACGGCTCGAACAGGTTGCCAGCTGAGTTCGCTGACGGTGAACTGCGGTTCACGCCAAGCCGCGTCAACCAGCCTGACATTCGCTCGAAACCCGGCAGCAAAAAATGCGCCAGTCGCCCGACGATAGCGGCACTGCCCACTGTAGTCGTCGCACGCGGATGCAACGCCCGGGCGACCATCGCCTCGGCCACGCGCTGCGGATCGTAGACCGGCGGTGGTGGCTTGAGCGCGTGGCCGGTGAAATTGCCACCGTCGCGAAAACCGGGTGTGTCCATGACTGCCGGGTAGATGTCGCAGACATGGATATCGGCAAACCCAGTCAACTCCCCGCGCAATGCCTCGCTCAAACCGCGCAGGCCGTATTTGCTCGCCGAGTAGGCGGCGGCGTACGGCTGCGCGACCCAACTGCCGATGGATAACGTGTTGATCAAAATCCCGCGCTGCTGCGCCTTGAAATACGGCCAGGCCACGTAAGCGCCGCGCAGGTAACCGAGCAGGTCGGTTTGCAGCACCTGCTCGTGCGCCTCCAGCGGCGTGTCCTCGAAATTGCCGACTGCGCCGACACCGGCATTGTTGATCCAGATATCGATGCGACCGTCACCGTAGGCAGCAGCCTGTTCCGCCAGCGCCCGCATGTTTTCGCTGCTGGTGACATCGGTGCGCACCGCCAGCGCGTCGGCGCCGCGCTCCGCACATTCTTCGACGACCTCCGCCAAGGCTGCCGTATCCCTGGCAGCCAATACCAGGCGCGCACCTTCGTCAGCGAAAGCATGGGCGGCCGCGCGGCCAATGCCGCTGGAGGCGCCAGTGATGACCACCAGTTTGCCCTCGAGCCGGCGAACGCCTGTCGGCCGGTGAGCGACATCTGACTTTCGCGCAGGCGAATCGAGGTGCGCGCGATAAGGCACTTCCTCCAGCTTCAGGCGCTCCCCGTCGACCATCGTCAGGGTCAGGTCTTCAATGGTGCCGGCAAACCGATCAGGGAATACCGGCTCACCGTCGAGGTCGAGCTCGTCGTACATGAACTGGCGGCCTTCAAGCCAGCCGACTGCGGTTTGCAGTTCGGCCGCCAGATAATATTTGCCGTCGAGGAAGAAGCCCGGGAACTGGTGCGCGCGCTCTCCGCTGTTGCGATTGAAGGCATAGCGTTCGCCTGGCTTCATGCCGGTTGCTCGATCAAACATGGGGAAATCCTCCTGTGCTGATCTGCGATAGAGGATCGGGAGGCGAGCGGGTTCCATCGAAATGACTGAGCGACTGGCCCGTGGAGTGCAGTTCGTCGCCTGACACATCAGGTGTGCGGGTTGCCATTCACATTTCTGTCATGCCGGTCGATAGCTTGGTATGCAACCGACATGCACCACGCCAAGCGGGAATTTATGCCGACCGATCTTCACCCCATCGCCTGTCCCTTGTCCAATCGCTCAAGCGTGGCACTGGCGCGTGCCTCTCTGTACAAATTCGTCGGTTTACTGGCCGGGGTTTTTCTGCTCGCCAGCTATGCCCTGATTTACCTGGCGCATGATCTGGATCGTACGGAGGAAGTCGAAAGTGCCTTCTACACCGACAAAGCGATGCAGTCGCTGGAAAAGTCCCTGCGCATAACGGTCAAGGATTACGCATTCTGGGGCGACGCCTACAAGCACCTGCACACTCAGGTCGATACCGACTGGGCGTACGTGCGGCAAAACTTCGGGCCAACGCTGTACTCGGATTTCGGTTTTCAGGGGTTGTTTGTGGTTAACGACGTTGATCGCACGGTGTATTCCGTGATCAACGGCGAGCTGGAAAAGGTTGAGATTTCCACATGGCTAGGGCAGTCCGTCAGCGCGATTCTTGATGAAGCCCGTGCCGGCGCCGAAGAAGAAACACCGGTTACCCGGTTCATCAATGTCAACGGCGTGCCTGCATTGATAGCAGCGGCAGCGCTGACGACCGGCACTGACCCAACGGTGGAAGCGGATGAGCGAACGCCCTCGGTGTTGATTTTCGTGGACATGCTCGATAGAACCAAACTTGCTGCCATCGGCAAGGATTACGGGATCAACGGCCTGCACGTCGCGAGCGTCGGAGAACCCGAAGAGAAACTTGTTCATCCGCTGGGCGAAGATGGCACCGCCGGCAGTCTGCACTGGAATCCACCGAGGCCAGGCCTGCATTTGCTCGGCGTCGGCCTGCCTTTGCTTGGCCTCGCCGCATTGCTGGTGTGGCTGATGATCTGGGTGATCCTGCGCCGTACCACGTCGGCCGCCCAGGCATTGGACGCCAGCTATGAATCGATCCAAAGCAGTCAGGCCGCGCTGGCGACCAGTGAAGCGCGCTTTCGCGATGTCGTCGAGGCGAGCTCGGACTGGGTTTGGGAAATCTCCACAGACGGCCGTTTCACCTACCTGTCCGAACGTTTCGAGGCGGTCACGGGGCTGTCCAAAGACGAATGGTGTGGCGCGAAAATGGACGATCTGTTGCACACTGAAATGGGCGCGCTGTCGCAGTGGCTGAGCATTCCCAACCGGCGTCCGGACATCAGCGTCCAGTGTCGCTATGTCGACACCAAGGGCTGCGAACGAATCACACGACTTTCCGCACGGGAGATGGATGGGCGAGGTTTCCGTGGCACTGCAACCGACGTTACCGAAGAAGTCGAAGCGCGCCGGCGCATCGAATTCCTCTCGCAGCATGACGCCCTGACCGGGCTGCCCAATCGTACCCGTCTGCAGGAGTTTCTGGACGGCAAACTCAAGGCAATGCCGACGGCTGAACAGCCACTGGTGATGCTCAGCCTGGACCTCGATCGCTTTAAACCGGTCAACGATTTGCTGGGGCACGCGGCGGGGGATCTGGTGCTCAATGAAGTGTCCAATCGCCTGGCCGATTGCGTTCGTCACGGTGACCTGGTGGCGCGTGTCGGGGGTGACGAGTTTGTTTTGATTCTGACTGACGTCAGCTCACAGGAAGAAGTCGAAGCGCTGTGCCGTCGCCTGATCGAGTCCATCGAGCGGCCAGTGGAGGTCGAAGAGCAGGAAGTTTTCGTCAGTGCCAGTATCGGCATCGCAATGGCACCGAATGACGCTTGCGAAGCGACCGAGTTGCTGCGCTACGCCGACATAGCCTTGTACGAAGCCAAGGCGGCCGGGCGTAACACCTGGCGCTTCTACGCCGGTGACATGAACGCCCGGATTATCGAACGGCGGCGCCTGGAAAGTGATCTGCGTTATGCGATCAAGCACGGAGAACTGCGGCTGCATTTCCAGCCGCGCTATCGCATCGCCGACGGTCAAATGGTCGGCGCCGAAGCGCTGGTGCGCTGGCAGCACCCGGAACGCGGGCTGATTCTGGCCTTGAGCAATTGGGTCATGGAGACTGCCTGCGCCTGCGCGGCACAGTGGCCGGAAGAGTTGTTCGTGTCGGTCAACCTGTCGCCCAGCGAGTTCAAACGCGGCAATATCATCGAACGTGTACAGCAAACGCTGGACGAATCGGGCATCAGCCCTGCGCGCCTAGAGCTGGAGATCACCGAAAACGTCATGCTCGAAGATGCCACCGGTGCACTGGAAATCATGCGCACCCTCAAGCGCCTGGGCGTGCGTATTGCCATGGACGACTTCGGCACCGGGTATTCGTCGCTGAGCTACCTGCGCACCTTTCCGTTCGACGGGCTGAAGATTGACCGCAGTTTTTTGAATCGACTGGTCGGAAGCGAGGATGACAGATCCATCATTCAGGCGATTGTCGGTTTGGGCCGCGCGCTGTCGCTGACGGTCACGGCTGAAGGCGTCGAGACGGTCGAGCATTTGCAGATGCTCAAAGAAGTATCGTGTGACGAAGGCCAGGGGTATTTCCTCAGCCGGCCACTGGATAACGAAACGTTCAACGCGCTGATAGGTGTTGAGGAAACGGCCGGCAGCTGAAGCCGGCGCTGCGCTTGTGGCGATTACATGCAACGAATGGCGCCTCGCGGGCTCATATACACACTACCCGCGCCGTTGGTACAGGCAAGACAGTGCTCCATGGGGCGGATCGAATGTTTGAATCTGACTGCGAGCGACTGTACTTATGGCGAAAGAGAGCAACGAGCATGTGAACTGGTTGGTCGAGCAATCGATGCTGAATGCAGCCCGGCAACGGGCGAAGCTGTATTCCGGACAGGGACGACTCTGGCAGCAACCTTTCGCTCATACACGACCTAGAGATGCGTCGGCGCTGGCTTCGGTATGGTTCACCGCTTATCCCGCTTCAATCATCACCGCTGAAGACGGTACGGTACTGGAGGCGCTCGGCAATGAAACGCTGTGGCATGCGCTGTCCGAGATCGGCATTCAGGGCATCCACAACGGCCCGCTGAAAACCTCCGGTGGCTTGCAGGGGCGCGAGCACACGCCGACCATCGACGGCAATTTCGACCGCATCAGCTTCGGCATCGACCCGCAACTGGGCACCGAAGCGCAGCTGCAGCGCCTGAGCCGCATCGCCGCCGCGCACAACGCGGTCATCATCGATGACGTGATCCCTTCACACACCGGCAAAGGCGCGGACTTCCGTCTGGCTGAAATGGCTTACGAAGATTATCCCGGCCTCTATCACATGGTGGAAATCCGTGAGGAAGACTGGCCGTTGTTGCCCGATGTGCTCGAAGGGCGTGATGCGCAGAACCTCACGCCGCTGCAGGTCGATGCGCTGCGTGACAAGCACTACATTGTCGGTCAGTTGCAGCGGGTGATCTTCTTCGAACCGGGCGTCAAAGAGACTGACTGGAGCACGACCCCGGTGGTCATCGGCGTGGACGGCAAGCCGCGCCGCTGGGTCTATCTGCATTATTTCAAGGAAGGCCAGCCTTCCCTCAACTGGCTGGATCCGAGCTTCGCCGCGCAGCAGATGATC
>JALYPE010000607.1 GCA_030856525.1 Pseudomonadota bacterium
GGGCGTTGAAGGACGTTTCGTCTTTCCGCGTCCGATGTGCGATCGCCCTGGCCTGGCTTTCAGCTTCAGCGGCTTGAAAACCTTCGCTTTGAATACTTGGCAACAATGCGTGAGCGCCGGGGACGACAGTGAGCAAGCCCGTTGCGACATCTCGCTGGCGTTCCAGCAGGCCGTGGTGGAGACTTTGACCATCAAGTGCAAGCGAGCCCTGAAGCAGGCTGGCATGAAGCGTCTGGTGATCGCTGGGGGCGTCAGCGCCAATAAGGCACTGCGCACTTCGCTGGAAAAAATGCTCGGTGACCTGCGCGGCGATGTGTTTTACGCGCGTCCTGAGTTCTGCACCGATAACGGCGCGATGATCGCTTTTGCCGGTTGCCAGCGTTTACAGGCCGGGCAGCACGAGAGTCTGGCGATCAGCGTGCAGGCCCGCTGGCCGATGGAGCAATTGTCGGCGCTATAGGTGAGTGGCGCTCACGTGCTGTATTAAAAATGCCGTTCGCGCCCGGCAAACAGGTCGCGTAGATTGCCGCGATGACGCCATACGATCAGCCCGGTGAGGGCGCTCATTGGCAGCAGCGCCGCAGGTTCCTGCCAGGCTAGCAACGGCAGGGTCAGCGGTGTGGCGATCAGGGCGGCGAGCGAGCTGGTGCGGGTCAGGTAGAACGTCAGTAGCCAGGCACAGACAGCCAATAGTGCAGCCGGCGGATACAGGCCCAGCAACATGCCGGCAGCAGTGGCGACACCCTTGCCGCCGCGGAAGCGAAAGTACAACGGGAACAGGTGGCCGATGACGGCAAAAACGCCGATCCAGGCCTGTTCTTGCAGCGAAAGCCCGGCAAGTCCTGCGATCAACACCGGCAGCAGGCCTTTGAAAATATCGCCGAGCAGAGTCAGGACGGCGAGCTTTTTACCGGCCAGGCGCAACATGTTGGTGGCACCGGCGTTGCCCGATCCACCCATTCGCGGATCGGGATTACCGGTCAGGCGACTGAGCAAAATGGCGAAGGACAGCGAGCCGAGCAGGTAGGCGAGAGTCGCCAGTAACCAAAACATGCTAACTATTCCGGGCGAGGACGCCCTGATTCTAACGGCGCATTGCGCCCTTGTCGTGCAGCGGAGAAAAGTGCTTGGACAGAGTGTTTATCGAGGGCTTGGAAGTCGACACCGTAATCGGTGCCTACGACTGGGAGCGAGGCATCCGACAGTGCTTGCGTCTTGATCTGAGTTTCGCCTGGGATAACCGCCCGGCGGCTGCCGGAGATGACCTGACCCTGGCGCTCGATTACGCGAGCGTTTCCTCGCGCATCCAGGCGTTTGCAGAACAGGCGCAGTTTCAGCTGGTGGAGACATTTGCCGAGCGTTTGGTTGAAGTCCTGATGAGCGAATTCCATATCACCTGGATGCGTTTGAAACTGACCAAGCCAGGCGCTGTGCCGGCAGCCTCCGGTGGAGTCGGTGTGGAGATCGAGCGCGGATGTCGCTGACCCAGGTCTACCTCGGGCTTGGTAGCAATATCGAGCGCGAAATCCATTTGCAGGCGGGCCTTGAGGCGCTGGCAGGTTTCCTGGTCGATATCCGCTGCTCAGCGGTGTTCGAGAGCCAGCCCGTGGGTATCAAAAGCGGCCCCTTCTACAATTTTGTGGTATCGGCTTACACCGATCTGCCATTGGTTGAGCTGGATCGCCGGTTGAAATTTATCGAGGCGGATAACGGTCGTTATGCGCCCGACCGCAAGGGTTTGCCACTTGATATCGATGTGTTGCTGTTTGGTGACCTGGTCGGCAATTTTGACGGCTTGGTGCTGCCGCGGGCTGAGATTCTGAAAAACGCTTTCGTGCTGTGGCCGTTGTCGCTTATCGCGCCAGATCGGCTGCATCCGGGTGTGGGCAAAAGCTTCGAACAATTGTGGCGCGAGGCGCAGATTGATCAGGTGTTGGCGCCAGTGGCATTTGAGTGGCGTGGTCAGCAATTGACCCCACTGGATTTGCTGTAAATCAAGATCGTCCGAGCGCGGCCCGCACCTCCGGACGATCTGTTGATTTTGCTTAGGCCTGTTCTTTGTACAGCTTCAACGCCTTTAGTCGCTCGCCCTTGATCGCTTCGCCCAGCTCCGGCCCTTTGAATCCCTTCTCCAGTAACGGTTGCACGGCAACGCTGCGCGCCGCAGTTGCCGCGCCGCGTAGATAATCCGCCTGTGGATAACTGCGCTGTTCCAACCCTTTGCGCCCGCGCGCGTCCATCTCGCAAGCAGCAATAAACTCCTCGAACCGCTGCGGTCGGCGGTACACATCAAAGCTCTGCAAAAGCTCCAGCAAGGTAGAAGGTTTGAGCTCCAGCGCACGATGACCGTGCGTGTGATATTGGCCGACCAAAAGTGCCAACTCCTGGCAATCCTTGGGCGCCTTGAAGCGTTCGTTGACCGCTTTGATCAATTTCAAGCCTTTGTGCTCGTGGGCGATGTGTCGTGGCCATTCCTCTTCCGGTGTCAGACCTTTCCCCAAATCATGCAACAGGCACGCCCACCGCACGGTCAGTGGCTGTTTGTGCAGCGCCGATTGCTCCAGAACGCTCAGGGTGTGCACGCCGGTGTCGATTTCGGGGTGATGAGCTTCAGGCTGAGGAACACCGAATAACGCCTCGACTTCAGGCATCAATATTTCCAGCGCGCCGCATTCGCGCAGCACCTCAATAAAAACCTGCGGCTGGTCTTCCAACAGGGCGCGGGAAATTTCCTTCCAGCTGCGTTCTGCGGTCAGCGCTTGCAGTTCGCCGGATTCGCTGAGCTGGCGCATCAACTCGATGGTTTCTGGTGCGACTGTAAAACCTAGCGAGGCGTAACGCGCAGCAAAGCGGGCAACGCGCAGTACCCGGAGGGGATCTTCGGCGAACGCGGGCGATACGTGGCGCAGCAGGCGTGCTTCCAGATCTCGTTGGCCATGGTAAGGGTCGGTTATATTTTGCTGATCGTCTTCGGCCATGGCGTTGATCGTCAGGTCGCGGCGAATCAGGTCTTCTTCGAGCGTGACTTCAGGGCTGGCGTGGAAGGTAAAGCCTCCGTAACCCCGACCGCTTTTACGTTCAGTGCGGGCGAGGGCGTATTCCTCACCGCTTTTAGGGTGCAGGAACACGGGGAAGTCGGCGCCCACCGGACGAAAACCCTTTGCGAGCATTTCTTCGGCAGTTGCGCCCACTACGACCCAGTCAATATCGGTGACGGTTTTGCCCAGCAGGCGATCACGAACCGCTCCACCGACTTTATAAATCTGCATAAAAAACCTCCGTTAGCTCGACAGAATAACCGTTGCGTCGAACTTTCGGAGGCCGAAACAGGATCAAAGATGGATGACGGCCAGATCCAGCCGGCCATAATCACCTTCATGATCGCTTCGCGGCGGGACATGCTGGGTTTTCATGACCTGATCGCCTTGCAAGGTTTCCAGATGAATATCGAAGCCCCACAGGCGGTGCAGGTGTTTCAGCACTTCATCGGTGGAGTCGCCCAGCGGCTTGCGATCATGCTGCTGGTGGCGCAGGGTCAACGAGCGGTCGCCGCGTCGGTCGATGCTGTAGATCTGCACATTGGGTTCGCGGTTGCCCAAGTTGTATTGAGCGGCCAGTGTTTCACGAATGGTGCGGTATCCTTCTTCGTCATGGATGGCCGGGACCAGCAGATCATCCTTCTGATCATCATCAAGGATGCTGAACAGTTTGAGGTCGCGAATCACCTGCGGTGACAGGTATTGCAGGATAAAACTCTCGTCCTTGAAACTGCTCATCGCGAACTTGATACTCGATAGCCAGTCGCTGCCGGCCAGTTCCGGGAACCACCGCCGGTCTTCCTCAGTAGGTTTTTCACACATGCGCCGGATATCCCGATACATGGCGAAGCCCAGCGTATACGGGTTGATGCCGCTGTAATAAGGGCTGTCGAAACCCGGTTGGTAAACCACGCTGGTGTGTGAGGTCAGAAATTCCATCATGAAGCCGTCAGTGACCAGCCCTTCGTCATACAGGTCATTCATGAGTGTGTAATGCCAGAACGTCGCCCAGCCTTCATTCATCACCTGGGTCTGGCGCTGAGGGTAGAAATACTGCGCGATCTTGCGCACGATCCGCACGATTTCGCGCTGCCACGGCTCCAGCAATGGCGCATGTTTTTCGATGAAATACAGGATGTTTTCCTGAGGCTCGGCAGGGAAGCGCGCGTTGTCCTTGTCGCTGTATTTGTCGGCGCCCTTTGGAATCGTACGCCACAGGTCGTTGATCTGTTTCTGCAGATGTTCTTCCCGATCCTTCTGTCGGCGACGCTCTTCTTCCGCCGAAATCGGATAAGGACGTTTGTAGCGGTCGACGCCGTAGTTCATCAGCGCGTGGCACGAGTCGAGCAGGTCTTCGACCGCGTCGATGCCGTGGCGCTCTTCGCACTGCATGATGTACTGCTTGGCGAACACCAGGTAATCGATGATCGAACTGGCATCGGTCCAGGTGCGGAAAAGGTAATTGCCCTTGAAGAAGCTGTTGTGCCCATAGCAGGCGTGAGCCACCACCAGTGCCTGCATGCAGATGGTGTTTTCTTCCATCAGGTAGGCAATGCAAGGATCGGAGTTGATCACGATCTCGTACGCCAGGCCCATCTGACCCCGGCTGTAGGATTTCTCGGTGCGGAGGAAGTGTTTGCCGTAGGACCAATGGTGATAGCCCAGCGGCATGCCAACGGAGGCGTAGGCATCCATCATTTGCTCGGCAGTGATCACCTCAATCTGGTTCGGATAAGTATCGAGCGCGTAGCGAGCGGCTATACGACTGATTTCGCGGTCGTAAGCCTGTATCAGCTCGAACGTCCACTCGGAGCCGGTGGAAATGGGTTGGCGCTTCTGCTCTTTGGCGGTCATGTCACTAACCTGCGCTGGAAGAGTTCACGGAAGACCGGATAGATATCCCCGGCCGAGACCAATTGTTGCTGGGCAAAAGTGTCAGAAAATGCGTCGGCGATGCGTTCATATTCGAACCACAGCGCCTGGTGTTCGCGCGGAGTGATCTCGACGTAAGTGTAGTACTGCACAAACGGCATGATCTGGTTGATCAGGATGTCGCGGCATATGGGTGAATCATCGTTCCAGTTGTCGCCGTCCGAGGCTTGCGCAGCGTAGATGTTCCACTCGTTGCTCGGGTAGCGCTCGGCCATGATCTCTTGCATCAGTTTCAGGGCGCTGGAAACGATGGTCCCGCCGGTTTCACGGGAATAGAAAAACTCTTCCTCATCGACTTCGCGAGCACTGGTGTGATGGCGGATGAAAACGACATCGATTTTGTCGTAGTTACGCTTGAGGAACAGATACAACAGGATGAAAAAGCGTTTGGCGATGTCTTTGGTGGCCTGCGTCATGGAGCCGGAAACGTCCATCAGGCAGAACATCACCGCTTTCGAGCTTGGATTGGGCTGTTTGATCAGCAGGTTGTATTTGAGATCAAAGGTGTCGAGAAATGGCACGCGGTGGATTCGCGCACTGAGTTTTTCGATCTCGGCCTCGATGTCCTGGATGTCACCGAAGTTATCCGGCTCATCCCGCTTGAGCCGCAGCAATTCTTCCTTGGCTTCACGCAGTTTTGCGCGACTGCTGCCGGACAAGGCAATTCGGCGCGCATGGGCCGAACGCAATGTGCGGTTGATGTTGATCCGCGACGGGTTGCCTTCATTGCTGATGCCTGCGCGCACGGTCTTGAAG
>JALYPE010000608.1 GCA_030856525.1 Pseudomonadota bacterium
GGGCCTTCCGGCGCTATCGCCGCTGCGCTGCTCAAACGCAAAGGGCACGATGTGCTGGTAATTGAGCGCCAGCATTTCCCGCGGTTCTCGATCGGCGAAAGCCTGCTGTCGCACTGCCTGGATTTCGTCGAAGAAGCCGGCATGCTCGAGGCGGTCAACGCCGCCGGGTTCCAGCTGAAAACCGGCGCCGCGTTTGCATGGGGCGAGCAATACAGCGCGTTCGATTTCGGCGACACGTTCAGCAACGGCAAGCCGACCACTTTCCAGGTCCTGCGCGCTGATTTCGACAAGCTGCTGGCGGATCAGGCGGCGCTGCAAGGCGTGGAAATCCGCTACGGCGAAGCGATCGTCAGCGTCGATATCAGTCAGGCTAAACCGCAGCTCGGCGTGATGCGCGAGGATGGCAGCGAGTACCGTATCAAGGCGGATTTCATCCTGGACGCCAGCGGCTACGGCCGGGTCCTGCCGCGTTTGCTCGACCTTGAAGCACCGTCGAATTTCCCGGTGCGCCAGGCGGTGTTCACCCACGTCGAAGACCACATCGACCACCCGACCTTCGACCGCACGAAAATCCTCGTCACCACCCACCCGAGCAAACGCGACGTGTGGTTCTGGACCATCCCGTTCAGCGACGGCCGTTGCTCGGTGGGCGTGGTAGCAGCGGCGGAACACTTCGAAGGTCGCAGCGATAATCTGGATGACTGCCTGCGCGGTTTCATCAATGAAACCCCTAGTCTTTCCGGCGTGCTCAATAACGCCGTGTGGGATACCCCGGCGCGGACCATTGGCGGCTACTCGGCCAACGTCAAAACCCTGCATGGTTCGGGATTTGCCCTGCTGGGCAACGCGGCGGAATTTCTCGACCCGGTGTTCTCCTCCGGCGTGACCATCGCCATGCGCTCGGCGAGCATGGCCGCCGGCGTGCTGCACCGTCAGTTGCAAGGCGAAAGTGTCGACTGGCAAACCGAGTTTGCCGAGCCGTTGAAACGCGGCGTCGACACGTTCCGCTGCTACGTGGAAGGCTGGTACGCCGGGACGTTCCAGGACGTGATTTATCACGCCGGCGGCTCGGCAGAAATTCGCCGCATGATCAGCTCGATTCTGGCCGGGTATGCCTGGGATGAACGCAACCCGTTTGTCAGCGAAGCCAAACGCCGGCTGCGCATGCTCTCGGAATTCTGCGCGAGTGATGCGTCGTGAGTTACCTCAGCGAAAACTACGTCGAAGAGACCC
The DNA here is from genome assembly GCA_030856525.1 of Pseudomonadota bacterium. GTDB lineage: Bacteria > Pseudomonadota > Gammaproteobacteria > Pseudomonadales > Pseudomonadaceae > Aquipseudomonas. Next base: position 1,234 of record JALYPE010000608.1, read on the forward strand.
GGTTCGGTTTCTGGTTCCTGCGCAGCTACACCTGGCAGCACCATGTGTTGCGCGTGGCGATCAACGATTTACGCAGCCTGTTCAGCGAACCGGTGCCTGCGCATCCGGTGTTGCTGGATGCCGGTTGCGGTCAGGGCAAGTCGTTCCAGTACCTGCGCCAGAGCTTTGCGCCGCAGCGCCTGATCGGTGTCGATGCCGACCCGCACAGTCTTGCGCTGAGCGGCGAAGAAGCCGCCCGCCAAGGCATGGACGTCGAGCTAATCGGCAGTGACTGCGCGACGCTTGCCCTGCCGGACGCCAGCGTGGATTTGCTGTTCTGCCATCAGACCTTCCATCATCTGGTGGAGCAGGACAAAGCGCTGGCCGAGTTCTACCGAGTGCTCAAGCCGGGCGGTTATCTGCTGTTCGCCGAGTCCACCGAGGCCTACATTGATACGTGGGTCATCCGCTGGTTATTCCGTCATCCGATGCATGTGCAAAAGAGCGCCGCCGGTTATCTTGAAATGATTCGCCGCGAGGGTTTCGAGTTCGAGCCGCAGAACGTGTCGTACCCGTACTTGTGGTGGAGCCGCGCCAAGGATTTCGGGCTGCTTGAACGTCTGGCTCTACGCCGGCCAAAGCCGTTCGGCCAACGGGATGAAACCCTGGTCAATGTGGTCGCGCGCAAGCCGCTGGAAGGTGTCGAGTGATGTTCGGTGCAAATCAACCCTGTGGGAGCGGGCTTGCTCGGGAAAGCGCGGTGTCAGTCGACATTTTTGTTAAATGCAAGACCGCATTCGCGAGCAAGCCCGCTCCCTCAGGGGGAGTGCGTATTCTGAGATTTCTGTTACTGAGCTGCATCATGCTGCTCAGTGCCTGCGCCAGCCATGCGCCGCTGCCTGCAAAAACGCCCAACCTGACGTTGCCGCAGCAATTACACATCCAGCGCCTCGAAGCCGAACAACGCCAGGACTGGGTGCTGGTGA
>JALYPE010000616.1 GCA_030856525.1 Pseudomonadota bacterium
CCTCCTTTGCGGCGCTCCAGACGCAAACAAAAATGCCAGGCGCAATGCCTGGCACTTTGTGCAGTTCATTCAAACCGCGTTGGCGAATCAGAACGGCAGTTTCATCCCCGGCGGCAGCTGCATGCCGGCGGTCATGCCGGACATCTTGTCCTGGCTGTTGGCTTCGATCTTGCGCACGGCGTCGTTGACGGCGGCGGCGAACACGGCTTCCAGCATCTCGCGGTCGTCCTCGCTCAGACCTTCAACCATGCTCGGGTCGATGCTCACACGCTTGACGTCGTGACGACCGGTCATCACCACGGTGACCATATCGCCGCCGGCTTTACCGGTGACTTCGGCGTTGGCCAGTTCTTCCTGCATCTTGGCCATCTTTTCCTGCATCTGCTGCGCCTGCTTCATCAGGCCGGCCATGCCACCTTTCATCATGGGAATCACCTCAAAGTACTTGGATTAAAACAGCGTCCCGCCCTGCGACCGAACGCCTTCAGTTATTAGCCCTGACTGACCAGAGCTTCCACAGGTTCAATAGTATCGTTGCGGATGACCGCACCGAACTGCTGCATCATTTGCTGGATGAACGGATCGCCGTGGATCGACGCCTCGGCCTCGCGCTGGCGGTCGACACGTCGACGAGACGCCGCCTGAGCCGGAGTTTCCTGCTCGGGCTTGATCAGCTCCATGCTCAGGGATAGCGTGCGCCCGTGATATTGATTCAAGGCGTCGTTGAGCCGGCGTTGCTGGGTCGCATTGAACAAGGCGCTATGAGCCGGATCCAGGTGCAACAACCAATTATCGCCATCAACGGCGATCAGCGTGCAGTTGGCGGCGATGCTGCCGGTCATACCGGAAATCGGTAATTTCGGGAACAGCTCCAGCCATTGCAGCGCCAAACCGGTCGCCGGCATCGCGGCCGGTTCAGGTTCAGGTTCCGGCGTGGGTTCGGCAGCGTGCTCGCTGGCCAGCTCATCGAGGTAGCTGTAGGACGAATCCATGTCAGGCTCGATGTAATCTTCATCCAGCGGCGGCTCGTCATCAAGGTCGACGCCCGGTGTCGCGGCATCGACCTCGGCTACAGACGGTTCCGGGATCGGCGCGGCAGCCCACTCGGGGGCATCGGGCACGACACTGTCCGGAGTTGGCAACGGCATCGGTGGCAACTCGGGCTGCTCGGCGGCGGTTTCCAGCATGGGCTCGACTGCCGCCTGCTGCACCACTTCGGGCTCGACCGGGTCATTCCACGGCAGGTCGACAACCGTTTCGATCGCGACCGGCTCCGCCAGCGGTTCCGGTTCGGCGACCGGCGCCACGGGTTCAGGCTCGGGCGGCGTAGTCTTTGCAACGGGTGCAGCCGCCATAGGAGCTACCGGCGCGATGACAGGCGCGGCAGCCACTGAATTTGCGGAATCAACTGTGGCCTGGCTGATCCCCACTGGCTTTAGCGGTTGCCTCGGGGCGTCCGCCGTGTCGGCCGGGCGGAAGGCGAGCATCCGCAGCAAGACCATCTCGAAACCACCGCGCGGGTCCGGCGCCAGCGGCAAATCGCGGCGCCCGATCAGGCCCATCTGGTAGTAAAACTGTACATCCTCGGCCGGTAATGCCTGGGCCAATGCCAGTACCCGGTCGCGGTCGCCGTGGCCATTGTCAACGCCTTCAGGCAAGGCCTGGGCGATGGCAACCCGGTGCAGCACATTGAGGATTTCCGAGAGCACGCCGTTCCAGTCCGGCCCCTGCTCAGCCAGGTGACGGACGGCATCGAGCAACGCCTTCGCGTCGCCTTCGATCAACGAGTGCAGCACGTCATACACCTGGCCGTGATCGAGGGTGCCAAGCATCGCCCGCACATCGGCGGCCATGACCTTGCCTTCACCGAAGGCGATTGCCTGGTCGGTCAGGCTCATGGCATCGCGCATCGAACCGTCGGCGGCGCGACCCAGCAACCACAATGCATCGTCTTCGAATGGCACGTTTTCCACGCCAAGAACGTGGGTCAAATGCTCGACCACACGCTCCGGCGTCATGTTCTTCAGGGAGAACTGCAAGCACCGCGAGAGAATGGTCGCTGGCAGTTTCTGCGGGTCGGTGGTCGCCAGGATGAACTTGACGTAGGGCGGCGGCTCTTCAAGGGTTTTCAGCAGCGCATTGAAGGAATGGCTGGACAGCATGTGCACTTCGTCGATCAGGTATACCTTGAAGCGCCCGCGGCTGGGAGCGTACTGCACGTTGTCGAGCAGTTCGCGGGTGTCCTCGACCTTGGTCCGGCTCGCGGCATCGATCTCGATGAGGTCGACGAAGCGGCCTTCATCGATTTCACTACACACCGAACACTCGCCGCAGGGTGTCGAAGTGATACCTGTTTCACAGTTCAGGCATTTCGCGATGATC
>JALYPE010000617.1 GCA_030856525.1 Pseudomonadota bacterium
TGAACAGGAGCGTTTTTTTGCCACGTCAGGTCATGGACGATAAATAATCGCCGACCCCCAGGATAAACCCACGCCAAACCCGCTGATCGCGATGCGCTTCCAGCTGGAGTCCAATACGTGCTTTTCCAACAACAAAGGGATGCTCGAAGACACCGTGTTGCCGGTCTCTACCATATCCTTCAAGAATTTCTCCGGCTCCCCTTCGAAGCGACGCGCCACGGCGTCGACAATCGCGGCGCTGCCCTGGTGAATGCAGAAAGCATCAATGTCGGCAGCGCAAAGGCCGGAGTCAGCGAGCAACTCATGCAAGTGCGCTGGCACCTTTAGCAGTGCGAAGTTGAACACTTGACGACCGTTCATATAGAACACGCCATCGGTGACCTTAAGGTGGGGCGCGCCAGAACCATCGGTGCCGAACTTGGCTTTACCCAATTGCCACGGTGCGTCTTCACCCATCCACGTTGCAGTTGCGGCATCACCAAAGAGCATTGTGGTATTGCGGTCTTCCGGGTCTACGATCTTGGAGTAAGGGTCGGCTGTGACCAGCAAGCCGTTCTTCAGCCCAGCTGCTTCCATGAACCCTTTGATCGCATAAATGCCATAGACATAGCCAGAGCAGCCCAGGGAAATATCGAATGCAGCCACGTTGGTCGACAAGCCCAGCTTGTCCTGAACGATGGCCGCAGTGTGAGGCAGTCCTTCCTCGTCGCCGTTCTGGGTGACGACGATCAGTACATCAATGGAATCGCGCTTCAAGCCCGGGTTATTAGCGAATAGTGCGTTGACTGCCTCTACGCACAAGTCCGAGGTTTCCTGATCAGCGTCTTTGCGCGGCAGGAAAGCCGAACCGATCTTGCCCAGGATGAACTCTTCATCCTTCTCGAATTTTGCACCTTGTGCGTAATTGTCCACGCCGGCTACAGGTACGTAGCTCGCAATGCTTTTTATGCCAATCATTACGGCTTCCCAATAAAAAACAGCCTGATACCACCGCTCGCAAGGAATCGAGGGGCGCCGACAAACAAAGAAAAATGTCGCCTCATTTGAGCCTACCACGGGAAGAAAAAGGGCTATCACTGGACCAGAAACAGGCCAGGCACCACCTTCCCGATTAATACAATACAGTGAAGATGCGCGTTATGACTCGCAGGTCACGCTATTTTGCCGAATCAGCGTGCAAGCGATACTTGATCGCAGACCCGCCCGGCGGCGTTCCAGGCTTGATGGCCGGGTGGGCACTTAGGCCTGGAAGCAAGCTGTAGCGCGCGCGAATTGAGTCAACGCGCACCGCGCACAGGCTCCATGTACGCTTCGCTCCCCCCGTCACCGCACAGGCTTAGGCGAGTAACTGCGCCCAGTTCAAGCAGGTCGGTTCGCTGAGGGCAAAGCCTTTGCCGGCCAGGACCAGGTTCGGGTTGAACGCCACATCGTGCTCGAAGCGGGCGTGCCACTTGTCATGCAGCGCAGCACGCGCCCCAGGCGCCTCGGGCAGCTCGCCCGAATGCAGCAACTGGGCTTGCGGCGTCCAGACGGTGAGATAGCCAGCATCGGCGACCTTCAAGCACAAATCGACATCTGCGAAGGCCTCGGCAAAATGCTCTTCATCCAGACCACCGACCGTTTCATACAGGTCCTTGCGAATCATCAGGCATGTACCTGAGACTGCCGAATAGTTCTGCTCAACCTGATGACCATTGAGGTAGCCCAATTCGTCCTTGCGCTGCCCGACAAACGCCGAACCAATGTCGCCATTCGCACCAAGAACAAGGCCGGTCTGAGTGGTTACGCCACGGACATCCATGAGCTTGGCACCGACAACGCCAACTTCGGGCCGCTGCGCCTGATTGATCAGGCTTTCCAGCCAGTTGGCGTTGATCACCTGCGCGCCTGCGGACAACAGCAGCAAATACTCGCCTTTCGCCTCGGTACAGGCCGCATTGGCCAATCTCGATGGGCTGACACGCTCGGCGCTGCGCAGTACACGAATCCGGTCGCCCTTCGCTTCCAGGCTGTTCAACCAGTCGGACAGCTCTTGGGATTGGCTGTGATTATCGGCAATCAGGATTTCGTGACGCTGGTAACGGGTGCGTTGCAAAACACTGACCAGCGTACGTTGAACGCATTCAAGGTTGTCGTGACTCTGGATGATGATCGACACCAGCGGTCGTGCTGCGTGTTGATAGTCGATCTGATAAGTCAGCGGCAGCGCCGAGCTGACTTGAGCGCGGTAGCCCCGCGCAGATAGAGAGCGGGCCAGCACTTGACGTTCCTGGTTGTTTTCCTCGGTCGCCGGCGCGTTGCAGATAAGCAAAGGTTCGGCCAGGTGTGCCAGCCCTGCCATCCCACCTTGATCAATCAGACGCAGCAACAGGTCAAACTCCAGCGCCTTCAGATGGTCGCTCGAAAGACCACCGGCCTGTTTCCAGACATCGCGCTGGATCAACCAATGCCTGGCCGTCAATGAAGGCACGCTTTGCAGCAAATCCAGGTTGACCCCAGGGCGGAATACTTGCGTCAGCGCACCGTTGGCCTGACGCTGGACTTCATCCATCGCTACCGCACGCACGCCTTCGGCGCCACACAGCTCCAGGCTGGCGCGCAGCAAACCGCTTTCGGTGAATTGGTCACCCGCCTCGACCAGCAGCACCCAGTCAGCTGCAGACTGGGCAACGCCCTGATTAATGTGCTCGACATAGTTGTTGGCCGTGACTTTGACGAAATGCACGGTGTCACGCGCGGTCGTGGTTGCGGGCAAATCACCGGTGGTCAACACCACCAGGCTGAACGCCTTGCAGTGACCGCCAACCAGGCTGTCGAACGTAGTTTGCAACTTGAACATGTCGCCATCCAGATCCAACAGCAGGACACAGAACTGCGGACCGCCATGGTGTTTGGCCAAATGCGCGGCAATCGAAGTCAGCTGCCGAGCGTCCGGATTGCGTGCCTGCAGCCAATCCAGCAAACGACCTGATGGCATGTTTTCGAACAGTCGGCGGTTTTGCTGACCGGGCAAAGCGTCCAAACGCTCCGCCCAAGCCTTCAGCTTGACACCTTCCTGCGGCTCTTCGCTGGTTTCAAGCGACAGCGACAGCCGCTTGACTACCTCCCGGTTGAACACGTTCAGGCTTAACGCTTCCCACAATCGGCTGCGCACGGTTCGGTCATTGTCATTGGGGTGGATGCGCATCAGCTCGTGTTGCTTGAGCAGAATACCTTCGAGCTCCTGAAGTTGAATCCGGCCAGCCGGCATGGCATGCAACAGAAATTCAAACTCGGTCAGCAGGTCGAACATTGGCTTGTTGTAGAACGGCATCTCGACAAACTGCTCGGGACCGAATGTCCGTTTCGGCTCTTCTCCTGCCTGAGTCCACGCAGAACGAATGATCTGGGTACCTTTGAGTGAGCGCCCTTCCAGCAGGCAATCGGCCATGGCGGAAAAACTCTCCAGAGCAACCTGCTTGGCACGGGCCGCGCCCATTTCCCTGATTGGCGTCGGAATCGAGGCTAAAAACTCGGCAAACTGCTCACGGTCGGCAACGCTTTTGGCATCCTTGAAGGTCAGGACTGTCAAGACGTTGGTGTTGTGCTCCGAGGCACCGTAATTGATCTCCCGTACCGCAAACGGAATAGGCAGAATCCGCGCTTTGGCGCACGCCAGCAGGTAAAACGTATGGCCAATTTCCTGCCATTCGAAACCCGTGCCCTGCGGCAACAGGCTGTACCAGGCTTGCAGCAAATCAGTACGCGTCACCGCATAGAAAGGCGGCAGGAAATTATCCATGAAACGCACAACCCGATCT
>JALYPE010000630.1 GCA_030856525.1 Pseudomonadota bacterium
CGCCGTCCCCGGTGGCGGAACCACGCGGAAAATCAGGACCAGCACAATGCTGCCGCCCGCGAACCACAGCAGGGCTTTGATAAAACGTTGCAAAAATATACGCAGCATAGAGATGGCTTGGCCGAACCGTTTGAGCGGGCCATTATACAGACCCTGTGGATCGAGTCTGACTGGAGTTCTTCATGCTGCGTGGCTTTCTGATGCTGGCCGCTTTTTTCGGTTTCACCGGCGTGGCCTTGGGCGCATTTGCCGCTCACGGTTTGAAAAGCCGCCTGACAGCCGAGTACCTGGCGATTTTCCACACTGGCGTGACCTACCAGTTGGTGCACACCCTGGCCCTGTTGGGCGTCGCGCTGCTGGCCACGCAGATCCCCGGCCGGCTGGTGACGTGGGCCGGCGTGTCGTTTGCCATCGGCATCCTGTTGTTTTCCGGCAGTCTGTACCTACTGACAATGACCGGCATCAGCAAGCTCGGGATCATCACGCCATTCGGTGGTCTGGCATTTCTGGTGGGCTGGTTTCTCCTTGGCCTCGCAGCTTGGCGCTTGCAGCTTGCCGCTTGACGCTTGGTGCTGACCTTTAGGTCATGATCGGGCTAGAATGCCTGCCCCTAAAAATGATGGCGGCATTCGGTATGCGCATTCAGTTGAACGGCGAATCCCTTGAACTGCCCGACGGTGAAACCGTTGCGGCCCTGCTGACCCGTCTGGAATTGACCGGACGCCGTGTCGCGGTCGAACTCAATCTGGATATCGTCCCGCGCAGCCAGCATGCCGACACCACGCTGAACGATGGCGACAATGTCGAAGTGGTACACGCCATCGGCGGCGGCTAGTGTCCCGGCCCACCCGGGCACAGAATTCTGCAAGAACCTCACCCCTACAGAGGATTTCCCATGAGCATCGTTCGTAGCGACAAGCCTTTCGTCCTGGCCGGTCGTACCTACCAGTCACGTTTGCTGGTAGGCACCGGCAAGTACCGTGACATGGAAGAGACCCGCCAGGCGATCGAAGCCTCGGGTGCCGAGATCGTCACCTTCGCCGTGCGCCGTACCAACCTCGGCCAGAACCCGGGCGAACCGAACCTGCTCGAAGTCCTGTCGCCGGATCGCTACACCTTCCTGCCAAACACCGCCGGTTGCTTCGACGCCACCGAGGCTGTGCGCACCTGCCGCCTGGCCCGTGAGCTGCTCGGTGGCCACAACCTGGTGAAGCTGGAAGTGCTGGCGGACCAGAAAACCCTGTTCCCCAACGTGATCGAAACCCTCAAGGCCGCCGAAGTGCTGGTCAAGGAAGGCTTCGACGTGATGGTCTACACCAGCGATGACCCGATCATTGCCCGGCAACTGGCGGAAATTGGTGTAATCGCGGTCATGCCACTGGCGGGTCTGATCGGCACGGGCCTGGGGATCTGCAACCCGTACAACCTGCAGATCATCCTCGAAGAAGCCAAGATTCCGGTGTTGGTGGATGCCGGTGTCGGCACTGCTTCCGACGCTACCATCGCCATGGAGCTGGGTTGTGAAGCGGTGCTGATGAACTCGGCCATCGCCCATGCCCAGCAGCCGGTCATGATGGCTGAAGCCATGAAACACGCCATCGTTGCGGGCCGCCTGGCTTACCTCGCTGGCCGCATGCCGAAAAAACTCTATGCCAGCGCCTCCTCGCCGCTGGATGGTCTGATTAAGTAAGAGCCATTGATGACTGAATCAAACGACACGCCAATCCAGACGGAAGAAGGCGATGAGCGCCAACACCGCCGCATCAAGAGTTTCGTGATGCGCGCCGGGCGCATGACCGAAGGCCAGCAACGCGGGCTTGACCAAGGTACGCCGTTGTTCGTGTTGCCACTGGCAGATGCGCCGGTCGACTACGATCAAGTGTTCGGTCGCTCGGCACCGCGCTCGCTGGAAATCGGTTTCGGTATGGGCCATTCGCTGTTGGAAATGGCGGCGGCTTCGCCGGAGCAGGACTTCATTGGTGTGGAAGTGCACCGTCCAGGTGTTGGCGCGTTGCTCAATGGCGTGCTGACTCAGGGCCTGAGCAACTTGCGCGTCTACGATTGCGACGCGATCGAAGTCCTCAACCGTTGCATCGCCGACAACAGCCTCGATCGCCTGATGCTGTTCTTCCCGGACCCGTGGCACAAGAGCCGTCACCACAAGCGTCGTATTGTTCAGGCGTCGTTCGCTGAACTGGTGCGCAGCAAGCTGAAGGTGGGTGGAGTGCTGCACATGGCCACCGATTGGGAACCGTATGCGGAGTACATGCTGGAAGTGATGAACGTCGCGCCGGGTTATCGCAATCTGGCTGAAGACGGCAAGTGCGTCCCGCGCCCGGCCGAGCGCCCGATTACCAAGTTCGAACGGCGTGGCGAACGACTCGGGCATGGCGTGTGGGACTTGAAGTTCGAAAAACTGTCCTGAGCCTTACGTTATAAACCTGTAGGAGCCGGCTTGCTGGCGATGGCGGCCTGATAATCAACAGAGATGTTGAATGTTATGGCCTCATCGCCAGCAAACTTGGCTCCTACAGTTGTTTTTATGTGGTCTTCAAGATCGGTATTGATCCGCCGACACACCTTCACGTCCCTCACTTGTTAAGGAAGACAGGTTTTGAAAGTCCTCTATGCCTGCGCACTGTTTTCCATCGTGCTTCTCTCTACAGCTTGCAGACCCGCTCCCTCTCCCGAGGAATATTTCAAGCGCGCGCAAAATGCGGCCCGTCAGCTCGAGCGCAACACCGATGAGATGATCAGGCTGGAAGCCGCAGGCGAACTTGATCTGAAGAACAAACCTGAGCAGGTGAGGGGTGCGGAAGGCGACCTGGAAGCACTGGTAGACAACCTCACGCTGGCTTCCGATGGCGGGCATACGCTGGCGACCTACGCGCTGGCTAATCTGTATGACAACCCAATGTTCACCCATCAATCGAATCAAAAGGCTTGTGGCTTGTATCAAAAAGCCATGGACCAAGGCTTGCTGGCGGCGGCGGTTGGCTATTACCACTTGTGCGACAAGTCATACGAAAGGTTTGATCTGCACAACGCCGAGCACCTGAAGTACTTGCACGCGCTCGACCAACTACTGCAAAAGCCTAACGCCTATGCAGACGCCTATCCGTTACCCGCCAAGCGTTCACATTGTTTTATGAAGGTGGTCGAGCCGCAGCCAGAACTGGGAATGCTGGCCGCCGCAAAGGCGCGCGGCGCGGGTCTGGCGTTGACCGATGATCAATTTCGGGCTGAGGCCAACTACATCC
>JALYPE010000641.1 GCA_030856525.1 Pseudomonadota bacterium
CCATGACACCGAATACTTCGCCAGCAAGGTCAAGGACAGCAACGGCGTGTATCTGGTGCCGGCCTTCACCGGTCTGGGCGCTCCATATTGGGACCCCTACGCCCGTGGCGCGCTGTTCGGCCTGACTCGCGGCGTGCGCGTGGATCACATCATTCGTGCCGCGCTGGAGTCAATTGCCTATCAGACCCGCGACGTACTGGATGCCATGCAACAGGATTCCGGCGAACGTCTGAAAGCGCTGCGCGTTGACGGCGGCGCTGTAGCGAACAACTTCCTGATGCAATTCCAGGCGGACATCCTCGGCACTCAGGTTGAGCGGCCGAAAATGCGCGAAACCACAGCCCTTGGCGCGGCGTACCTGGCAGGTCTGGCGTGCGGTTTCTGGGGAAGCCTGGATGAACTGCGCAACAAAGCGGTGATCGAGCGCGAATTCGAACCGACTCTGGACGAAGGCGAAAAGGAAAAGCTTTATAAAGGCTGGAAAAAAGCCGTTAGCCGTACCCGCGACTGGGCACGTGAGGACGCTGAATAAGCCATGAACCGGGATCGTAAAAGGTTGTAACTGGTCGGGAGCGGATTCCTGCGGCATCATGGGCAAATTTTGCACGGCAGCCCAAAGGACGCCCCATGAATCTGCCTCCCCGTCAGCAGCAAATCCTCGAACTGGTCCGCGAACGCGGCTATGTCAGTATCGAGGAAATGGCTACGCTGTTCGTTGTCACGCCACAAACCATCCGCCGCGACATCAATCAACTCGCGGAAGCCAATCTGTTGCGCCGCTACCACGGCGGCGCGGCCTACGATTCCAGCGTCGAGAACACTGCTTACGCGATGCGCGCCGATCAGATGCGCGACGAGAAACAGCGTATCGGTGAAGCCATCGCCGCACAGATCCCCGATCACGCCTCGCTGTTCATCAATATCGGCACCACGACCGAATCGATTGCCCGGGCGCTGCTCAATCATAATCATCTGAAGATCATCACCAATAACCTGCACGTGGCTTCGATGCTCAGTGCCAAGGACGATTTCGACGTGCTGCTGACCGGTGGCAACGTGCGACGTGACGGTGGTGTGGTCGGTCAGGCAAGTGTCGATTTCATCAACCAGTTCAAGGTTGATTTTGCCCTTGTCGGCATCAGCGGCATTGATGAAGACGGTAGTCTTCTGGATTTTGATTATCAGGAAGTTCGTGTCTCGCAGGCGATCATTGCCAACGCGCGGCAGGTGATTCTAGCGGCGGATTCCAGCAAATTCGGACGCAATGCCATGATTCGCCTGGGGCCGATCAGCCTGATCGATTGCCTGGTGACCGATCAGCCGCCCTCCCCGGCGCTGGCGCAGTTGCTGACGCAGCACAAGATTCGCCTCGAAGTCGTTTAACTCCCCAGCCGCATAGGGTGCCTGAACCGGCGCATTCGCGGGCAAGCCATGCTCCCACAGGTTATGTACATGCCCCGTGGGAGCGAGCTTGCTCGCGAATACGCTCGCCCATTCGCAACACCTTTCCCTCCTGACCGCGCGACTGAATGTTCGTAAATTTTCCTTTGATGACGCTTCGATCAGTATTTTCAATCGAAGTTGACTGGCTGTGCGCGTCTTTATGGGCTACCATTTTCGCAAATGAACATTTATGTTCGAATTCCAAACAGAAAATCCAAAAAGCCCGAGGCCAGCCGATGCCAACTTCTACCTTGCCTACGCCCCCTCTCGCAGAGGTATACGACGTCGCCGTGATCGGTGGCGGCATCAATGGCGTGGGAATCGCAGCAGACGCAGCCGGTCGCGGCCTCTCGGTGTTCCTTTGCGAAAAGGACGATCTGGCCAGTCATACTTCGTCTGCCAGCAGCAAGCTGATCCACGGTGGCCTGCGCTACCTCGAACATTACGAATTCCGCTTGGTGCGTGAAGCCTTGGCTGAGCGCGAAGTGCTGCTGAAGAAGGCGCCGCACATCGTCAAGCAAATGCGCTTTGTGTTGCCGCACCGTCCGCATTTGCGTCCGGCCTGGATGATCCGTGCCGGCCTGTTCCTGTACGACAACCTCGGCAAACGCGAGCAACTGCAAGGTTCGAAAAGCCTGAAGTTCGGCGCGGACAGCGCGCTGAAAAGCGAAATCACCAAGGGTTTTGAATACTCCGATTGCTGGGTCGACGACGCGCGTCTGGTGGTGCTCAACGCCATGGCCGCCCGCGAAAAAGGCGCGCACGTACACACCCAGACCCGCTGCCTCAGCGCTCGTCGCACCAAGGGTTTGTGGCACCTGCACCTGGAACGCGCCGATGGCAGCCTGTTCTCGATTCGGGCCAAAGCGCTGGTGAATGCAGCCGGCCCGTGGGTCGCCAAGTTCATTCGTGACGACTTGAAGATGGAATCGCCGTATGGCATTCGCCTGATTCAGGGCAGCCACCTGATCGTGCCGAAACTTTACGAGGGTGAACACGCGCATATCCTGCAAAACGAAGATCAGCGCATCGTTTTCACAATTCCGTACCTGAACCACTTCACCCTGATCGGCACCACGGACCGCGAGTACACCGGCGACCCGGCGAAAGTGGCAATTACTGAAGGTGAAACCGATTACCTGCTGAAAGTGGTCAACGCCCACTTCAAAAAGCAGGTCAGCCGCGACGATATCCTGCACAGCTACTCCGGCGTTCGTCCGCTGTGCAATGACGAATCCGATAACCCGTCGGCCGTCACTCGCGATTACACCCTGGCACTTTCGGGCGCCGGCGAAGAGGCTCCGCTGCTGTCGGTGTTCGGTGGCAAGCTCACCACTTACCGTAAACTTGCCGAATCGGCGCTTGCGCAACTGGCACCGTATTTCAAGCACATCAAGCCGAGCTGGACAGCGAGCGCAACGCTTCCGGGCGGTGAAGACATGACCACGCCGCAGGCACTGAGCTTGCGTATTCGTGACCAGTTTGACTGGATACCGAGCGAGATCTCGCGGCGTTGGGCCACCACCTATGGCAGCCGCACATGGCGCATGCTCGAAGGCGTGCAGAATCTGAGCGATCTGGGTGAACACATCGGCGGCGGTCTCTATACCCGCGAAGTGGATTATCTGTGCAGTGAAGAATGGGCAACCAGCGCCCATGACATTCTGTGGCGCCGCAGCAAGCTCGGCTTGTTCACCACCCCTGCAGAGCAGCAAAAACTCGCGGATTATCTGGGCAAGGTTGAATTGAACCGCAGCAAGATCGAAGCGGCCTGATTGCTCAAGTCGGCTAAAAAGAAGCCCCTGAACCTCACGATTCAGGGGCTTTTTGCATTTGTCGCCATTTTCGCCGAATTCAAGTCTCCCGCTCATTCGGTTTTCCGAACGCGACCCGCCGGTCGATTCGGTTAACCGGATTAGCTGGCTTCAAAAAACCCATCTTAAATATTTAATCTCTATACAAATCAATCGCTTGATGTGTTCAGCCTGGCCTGGCACGAGTCATGCTCTACACTCTTTAGCGAAGGCCTGTTGTGCATCCTCCCGGGAGCCGGCAGACAGTCGAAGCTCAAAAGGGCCGATAAACTGGCTCCATAAAAAAAACAATGTCGAGGAAAATTTGATGCGCATCGTTCCCCATATCCTGGGCGCAGCCATTGCTGCCGCTCTGATTACCACTCCAGTTTTCGCTGCCGAACTCACCGGCACACTGAAGAAGATCAAAGAGTCCGGCACTATCACCCTCGGGCACCGTGACGCCTCCATTCCTTTTTCCTACATCGCGGACGCTTCCGGCAAGCCGGTTGGCTACTCCCACGATATTCAGCTGAAAATTGTCGAAGCCATCAAGAAAGACCTGGACATCCCCAATCTGCAGGTCAAATACAACCTGGTGACCTCGCAGACCCGCATCCCGCTGGTGCAGAACGGCACCGTGGACCTTGAGTGCGGCTCCACCACCAACAACGTCGAACGCCAGCAACAAGTCGACTTCTCCGTTGGCATCTTCGAAATCGGCACCCGCCTGCTGTCGAAGAAAGACTCCCAGTACAAAAACTTCGCTGACTTGAAAGGCAAGAACGTCGTGACCACGGCGGGCACTACCTCCGAGCGCATCCTCAAGTCGATGAACGCTGACAAGCAGATGGGCATGAACGTCATTTCCGCCAAAGACCACGGCGAGTCCTTCCAGATGCTGGAATCGGGCCGTGCCGTCGCGTTCATGATGGACGACGCGCTGCTGGCAGGTGAAGCGGCCAAGGCGAAGAAGGCCGCTGACTGGGAAGTGACCGGTGATCCGCAGTCCTACGAAATCTATGGCTGCATGGTCCGCAAGGGTGACGCACCGTTCAAGAAAGTTGTGGATGACGCGATCGTTGCGACCTACAAGTCTGGCGACATCAACAAGATCTACGAAAAATGGTTCATGCAACCGATCCCGCCAAAGAACCTGAACCTGAACTTTCCGATGAGCGACGAGCTCAAGGCCCTGATCGCCAATCCGACCGACAAAGCGGCTGACGACAAGAAATCCTGATTACTGACTAATCTTGTCTCCTGAGAGGGCCGTTGCCCTTTCAGGGGTTTGTCACTCCCTGCTGGTATTTTTGGAAACACTCGAACCGGTCGCTGTCGAGCCGCTCGTGTGTGTCTGACCATAAGGTCGGACGGGAACGGACTTCCCCAGGCGGGCACTTGTACATCGATCGTATCCGAGGGGAGACCCCTGATGAATTACAACTGGGACTGGAGCGTGTTCTTCAGGTCCACCGGTGTGGGCAGCGAGACGTATCTCGACTGGTACATTTCCGGTTTGGGCTGGACCATTGCCATCGCCATTGTGGCCTGGATCATTGCCCTCCTGCTGGGCTCGATTCTGGGCGTCATGCGCACTGTGCCTAACCGCTTCGTGGCAGGCATCGCGACCTGCTACGTCGAACTGTTTCGTAACGTACCCTTGCTGGTTCAACTGTTCGTCTGGTACTTCCTGGTACCCGACCTGCTGCCGCAAAACCTACAGGACTGGTACAAGCAAGACCTCAATCCGACCACATCCGCTTACCTGAGCGTGGTCGTCTGCCTCGGTCTGTTCACCGCTGCCCGTGTCTGCGAGCAAGTGCGAACGGGGATTCAGGCGCTGCCTCGTGGTCAGGAATTCGCCGCTCGCGCGATGGGTTTCAAACTGCCACAGATCTACTCGAACGTGCTGCTGCCCCAGGCTTACCGGATCATCATTCCGCCGCTCACCTCCGAATTCCTGAACGTGTTCAAGAATTCTTCGGTCGCGTCGCTGATCGGCCTGATGGAGCTGCTCGCGCAGACCAAACAGACTGCCGAGTTCTCCGCCAACCTCTTTGAAGCCTTTACCCTGGCGACCCTGATCTACTTCACCCTGAACATGAGCCTGATGTTGCTGATGCGCATGGTCGAGAAGAAAGTCGCCGTGCCGGGCCTGATCTCCGTAGGGGGTAAATGATGGAATTCGACTTCTCGGGCATCATCCCTTCCCTGCCGGGTTTGTGGAACGGCATGGTCATGACCCTTCAACTGATGGTATTGGGCGTGGTCGGCGGGATCATCCTTGGTACGATCCTGGCGCTGATGCGTCTGTCCCACAGCAAACTGCTGTCGAACATCGCGGGCGCCTACGTCAACTATTTCCGCTCGATTCCGCTGCTGCTGGTGATCACCTGGTTCTATCTGGCGGTACCGTTCGTGCTGCGCTGGATCACCGGCGAAGACACCCCGATCGGCGCGTTTGCCTCGTGCATCGTCGCGTTCATGATGTTTGAAGCCGCGTACTTCTGCGAAATCGTCCGCGCCGGTGTGCAATCCATTCCCAAAGGTCAGATGGGTGCAGCCCAGGCGCTGGGGATGAACTACAGCCAGGTGATGCGCCTGATCATTCTGCCGCAGGCGTTCCGCAAGATGACGCCGCTGTTGCTGCAGCAGAGCATCATCCTGTTTCAGGACACCTCGCTGGTTTACGCTGTCGGCCTGGTGGACTTCCTCAATGCTTCGCGGGCCAGTGGCGACATCATCGGCCGCTCCAATGAGTTCCTGATCTTCGCAGGTCTCGTGTACTTCATCATCAGCTTTGCCGCCTCGCAGCTGGTCAAGCGTCTGCAAAAAAGGTTCGCCGTATGATCTCTATCAAGAACGTCAACAAGTGGTATGGGGACTTCCAGGTACTGACTGATTGCAGCACCGAGGTCAAAAAAGGCGAAGTGATTGTGGTGTGCGGGCCGTCGGGTTCCGGCAAATCCACCCTGATCAAATGCGTCAATGCGCTGGAACCGTTTCAGAAAGGCGACGTGGTGG
>JALYPE010000665.1 GCA_030856525.1 Pseudomonadota bacterium
GTAGGACCCTGGATAACCACTCGACCCAATGCGACTACAGCCAGCCTTAACAACGCTCTGACGGTGTCTAAGTCAGGGCCTGCCAACGTAGCAGCCAATATTTGCAAACGGGTGTCAGCGTTTTTTGTCGGCTTTCTTAAGTGCCGCCAAGTTCTACATTAAGCGCTCGCGGAGAAAATCGATGAAGGCCATCGTCCGCGCTGACCGTCGCCGCTCCCGACTGAGCACAGCGCTGACAGGAAGCGCGGTGGTCTGATAATCATCGAGCACGGTACGAACGCTGTCCTGTTCGACGTCAGCTGCGAACAGCCATTCTGGAGAAAGGGAAACACCCAGGCCGGAGAGGACCATTTCGCGGATCGCCTCGCTGCTGTTGCTGGTGACGTTGCCTTTGATGGCTACATCGAGCTCGTTCGCACTGTTACTGAAGTGCCAACTGTCGTAATGCTCCAGCAATGTGAAGCCGATGCAGTTGTGGCCTATCAGTTCATGGGGTTCGCATGGTAGGCCGTGTCGATCCAGATAGCGGGGCGCGGCATAGACACGCCGCGTGCTGGTCCCCAGTGGCACTGCCACCAATCCCTCGCTCTTCACCACGCCAATCCGGACAGCCAGGTCGATATTTTCCTTGAGCAGGTCTTCGTTGTGATCGCTCAGCCGCAGGTCAATCCGGACATCTGGATGGCGCTGCAGGAAAGGCCCTATTAGCGGTGCGACACACAACCTCCCATAGCTGACCGGTGCGGCGACTCGCAGAGGGCCGGCGATTTGCTCCTGACCACTGGTGAAGCTGCGCGTGGCGGTTTCGAGGTGGCCGAGAATTTCCTGGCAGTGGCTGTAGAAGCGTTGCCCTTGGTCGGTCAGGGCCAGGTGCCGGGTGCTGCGGGCGAACAATGGTCCGCCCAGATACTGCTCCAGAGCGCGCACCTGCTTGCTCACTGCCGGCTGCCCCATGTTCAGCTCGCGAGCCACCGCAGAAAACGACCCACGCTCAACGACGCGTACAAAGATGTGCATGCTGTCGAACAAGTCCATCTGCGATTAGACCTCTTTGTGGAATAAGTTATATGCAAATCCGGTTTCTTATCGGAATGATGAAAGCGCGGCAATCTGTAAGCGTCCACTCCATCAAAGGTTCTCCATCATGAATCACTCCATGCTCGCCGCCATCGCCGAGTCCGCTCAGGCCCCTCTGGCCATCCGCCAAATTGATCGTCCCGTTCCCGGTAAGGGGCAGGTACTGGTCAAGGTTCACGCCGCAGGGGTAAACCCTCTCGATACCAAAATCGCCGCCGGTGCAGGGGCTCATGCCCGTCAGGCGCTGCCGGCAGTGCTGGGCCTGGATCTCGCCGGCACGGTCATCGAACTG
The DNA here is from genome assembly GCA_030856525.1 of Pseudomonadota bacterium. Lineage (GTDB taxonomy): Bacteria > Pseudomonadota > Gammaproteobacteria > Pseudomonadales > Pseudomonadaceae > Aquipseudomonas. The sequence continues at coordinate 1,370 of JALYPE010000665.1, forward strand.
GGCGAGGCGGTTGAGCATTTCACCCAAGGCCAGGAAGTCTTCGGTATGCCCGGCGGGATCGGCGGTGCTCAGGGCACTATGGCCGAATATATTGCCGTGGATGCCCGGCTGATCGCCTCAAAGCCGCACACGCTCAGTATGCGCGAGGCAGCTGCATTGCCGTTGGTATTCATTACCGCATGGGAAGGTCTGGTAGATCGTGCCAATGTCCGTGCCGGCCAGCGTGTGCTGATTCATGGCGGCTCAGGTGGGGTCGGCCAAGTGGCTGTGCAACTGGCCAAGGCTCGCGGTGCCGATGTCTACGCCACTGGTTCGGCGGCGAGTCTCGACTTCATTCGCTCGCTGGGGGCTACGGCGATCGACTATCAGGCACAGAGCGTCGAGGACTATGTCGAGCACTACACGGCTGGTGAAGGGTTCGACATTGTCTACGACACTGTCGGCGGCAGCACGTTGGATGCGTCATTCAAGGCCGTGAAGCCTTATACCGGGCACGTGCTGAGCTGCCTGGGTTGGGGGCAGCACAGCCTGGCGCCGTTGTCGTTTAAAAGTGCAACCTACTCGGGCGTATTCACCCTGGCGCCATTGCTCACCGGCAAGGGGCGCGAACACCACGGCGCTATCCTGCGCGAGGCCGCCGCGCTGGCCAACGCTGGTCAACTGACTATCCGCGTGGATCAACGGCACTTTGAGCTGCCAGACGTCAACGAGGCGTTTCGCCAGGTCGCGGAAGGTCGCGGCAAGGGCAAGACGGTCATCCAGTTGGTCAATGAATAGTCCATGTGTGCTCAAGCTCATGCAGTACAAACGGCCAGAAGCGTCCGCTTCTGGCCGATTTATGGGCGTCAGGTCCACTGCGAGTTGTTCCGGGTCAGCACCGATGCAACGGTCCGTCCAGCAGCGGGCATCGAATAAGCGGTCTGGTTTAGCGCCGTCCTTCAACGGCCATGCGCACGGCCAAACCCGCGAGGATCGTTCCCATAAGCCAGCGTTGCAAGATTTGCCACGCGGGCTTGCTTGCAAGAAATGTCGCGATTGAGCCAGCCATTACGACAATCAGCGCGTTGACACTCACGCTAATGACGATTTGCGTAAGACCTAGCACGACGGATTGCAGCAGCACGCTGCCGTGATCGACGGGGTTGATGAACTGGGGCAACAGCGACAAATACATGACCGCGATTTTTGGATTGAGCAGGTTGGTGAGAAAGCCCATCACAAACAACTTGCGTGTACTGTCCGCAGGCAGATCACGCACCTGAAACGGAGAACGGCCGCCGGGTTTGACTGCCTGCCAGGCCAGGTAGAGCAGATAAAGCGCGCCCCCGAGTCGCAGGGCGTCATACGCGTAGGGCACCGCCAGGACCAGGGCTGTGATGCCCAACGCGGCACACATCATATAAACGACAAAACCCAACGCCACGCCACCCAGGGAAATCAGTCCGGCCATCCGCCCCTGGCAGGTCGACCGTGAGATGAGATAAATCATGTTCGGGCCCGGAGTCAGCA
>JALYPE010000671.1 GCA_030856525.1 Pseudomonadota bacterium
GGATTTACGAGTTCTGTTACCAACTCGGCATGCACCTAAAGTTTCGCAACCGGCGTCGAATCCTAAACGGCCCCGAGCTTGCTGCTGCGTGAATCAATGTGAGCAGCAAGCGTGTGCAGTGTACGACAACGGCGCTCAGAAGGCCAACCCGAAGGTTGGCGCTCTGATCAGAAATCAGTTATTGGAGCTGCTGGTTTTCTGCAATTCCTGAATGGTCCGCTGGGTCTCAGCGATGCATTTCTCAGTGCCATCCTTGGTATTCATCGCCTGATGCGCCTTGGCTTGCTGGACGCTGGCGTCTACCTGGCTCTGCATATTCTTCGCCTGAATCTGCGCCTTGGCATTTTCGATAGTCTGCAGATTGGTTGCGCAGAGATCTTCTGAGGCCGCAAACGAAGTGGAGGCCATCATGGAAGCAGTAACGAACAGACCTAACAGTACAGAACGGTTCATGTATTTCTCCTTGGTCTGAAGGTCCAGGCATCGCTGGCCGTCAGGACGGGCTGCCGAGTTGGGTAGGGGCCCGGCATTTGCCGGGCTTACTCAGTGGACTACAGCGATACGTCAGGGTTCTATTTTTCTTCAGATCGCCCTTGCCCGCGTGACCCGGTCCACCAAATAGACCAGCCCGTGGTAGTCGATTTCGCCGTGCTGCGTCAGACCGATCTCACAGGTGCGGCTGGTGGAAATGCCCTCGCTACAATGCTGCACTGCGTCCTTCAGCGACCTTAAAGCGTGTGCGTTTAACTCCGGCGTGGTAAAGCCTTTGTCGCCGGCAAATCCGCAACAGTGGATGCCTTCAGGGATAACTACGGTTTTGCTGCACTTGCGCGCCAGCTCGATCAGCGCCTGACTTTCTCCAAGGTGCTGAGTGCTGCAGGTGACATGCACCGCAATCGGCGCTTCCTGCGGCGTGAAGTCGAGACGATCAATCAGATGCGTACGGATGAAACGCACTGGATCGTAGAGGTCGAGTCGGACCTCCCTCAGGTCTTGAATCAGACGCAAAGTGCAGGGGCTGGTGTCGCAATAAATCGGATCAAGCCCGCCACGGCTCGCGAGCAGCAGCGCGCCGATCAGCTCCTGGCGTTTGTGCTCGGCCTGCTCGGCGTAGCCTTTGGACGCAAAGGGCTGACCACAGCAGAGGCTGTCCTGATTGTCTGGAAAGACCACCTGGTAACCGGCCTTTTCCAGCAATCCGCGGGTTTTGTCGTACAGCGACATTTGTTCTTTATCGCCGGCCGCCGGGCCCATGACGCGCGACACGCACGCCGCCAGGTACACCACGCGCGGACGCTCGTCCGAGACGCTGGGGCTGAACCGAATCGCTCTCTCGGGCTGGGGCATTGCGCTGGACCATTGCGGGACACGCCCATTGGACAGCTTGGTCAGCGTCGCAGAAAGTTTTGCCAGTCGCTGCGCTCCCAACATCATTCGCGCGCCGTTGGCCGCATGTAACGTGAAGCGCGCACCTTGCATGGCGATGGCGAAATTTCCTTCAAGCCAGTTGGCGGTTTTCGTATGTGTCGCTTTACGGCTACGCAGCTTTTTCACCAGCTCGCCGGTATTGATGCCTACAGGGCAACGTTGAGCGCAGAGGCCGGTCGCGGCGCAGGTGTCGATGCCTTGATAGTCGTAAGCCGCTTCCAGTTCAGTGGTATCGACGCCCGCCCGCTTCTTCGCCTGAATGTCGCGCCAGATGACGATGCGCTGGCGCGGGCTGAGGGTCAGTCCTTTGGACGGGCAGACCGGCTCGCAGAAACCGCACTCGATGCACTTATCCACAATCTCGTCAGCGGCCGGCAGCGGTTTCAGGTGTTTGAGATGGATCTGCGGATCGTCGCTGAGCACCACGTCCGGATTGAGAATCCCGTTCGGGTCGAGCAGGCGTTTGAGCTGCCACATCAGCTGGTAAGCATCGCTGCCCCATTCCAGTTCGACGAAGGGCGCCATGTTGCGGCCGGTGCCGTGTTCGGCTTTCAACGAGCCGCCGAACTCCACCGCGACCAATTGCGCGACGTCGTCCATGAACGCCTGATAGCGGGCGATTTCCTGCGGATTGTTGAAGCCCTGAGTGAAAACAAAATGCAGATTGCCTTCCAGTGCGTGTCCGAAAAGGATCGCTTCGTCGTAGTCATGCCTGTCGAACAACTCGATCAAGCGGTTCACACCGATGGCCAGCTGTTCGACCGGGAAGGTCACGTCTTCGATGATCACCGTAGTGCCGGTTTTGCGTACCGCACCGACAGCGGGAAAGGTGTCTTTACGGATCGCCCAGAGTCGGGCGTTTTCCAGCGGATCTTCAGTGAAGTCGACCTGTTTCTCCACCGGGAATGACGCCAGCGACGTCATGATCTGTGCCAGCTGTTCACGCAGTAACGTTGAGGTTGCCGCGCGGGATTCGATCAGCAGCGCACAGGCATTATTCGACAATTGCTGTACGAAAGCGGGCATGCCTGGTTTGTCCTGAACCGAGCGCAAACTGCGCCGGTCGAGCAGTTCCACGGCGGACACCGGTTGGCTTTTCAAAACCGTGACAGCGTTGCAGCAGGTGTCCACATCCGGGAAAACGATCAGCGCCGACGCCTTGTTCGGGTGATCGATCACTGTGTCGTAAGTCACGGCACTGATGAAGCCCAGCGTGCCCTCGGATCCCACCAGCAAGTGGCTCAAGATATCCACAGGCTCATCGAAATCCACCAGCGCATTGAGAGACAGGCCGGTGGTGTTTTTCAGACGGTATTTGTGGCGGATTCTCGCAGCCAGTTCGGCATTGGCGCGGGTTTCGCGGCCCAGCGTAGCCAGGCGTTCAAGCAACACAGCGTGGCTCTGGCGAAATGCTGTGACACTGGCGGCGTCTTCAGTATCGAGCCAGCTGCCATCGGCCAGCACCAGACGAATGCCGGCCAATGTGTGATAGGTGTTTTGCGCCGTGCCGCAGCACATGCCGCTGGCATTGTTGGCAACAATGCCGCCGATTTTGCAGGCGTTGATCGAGGCCGGGTCCGGGCCGATCTTGCGCCCGAACGGTGCCAGCCAGGCATTGGCCTGTGCGCCGATCACACCGGGTTGAAGGCGGATCTGCGTGCCTTGCCCGCGTATTTCACGACCGTTCCAGTTATCCCCCAGAACGATCAGCACCGAATCACTGATCGCCTGGCCGGACAGGCTGGTGCCGGCGGCGCGGAAAGTCACAGGGACCTGATCCCGCTGCGCCAGTTGAAGCAAAGCCACCACTTCATCTTCGGATTCGACGCGGATCACCAGTTGCGGAATCAGCCGATAAAAACTCGCGTCGGTGCCGAAGGCCAGGGTCGACAGCGGATCATCGAAACGCCGCTCCGGTGGAATCAGTTGCTGCGCATCACGCAGGAAAGCCGTCGGTAGACTCATTGGTCCTCCAGAATCAAAACCACCAGGTCTTTCGGACCGTGGGCCCCATACGCCAGCACCTGTTCGATGTCGGCGGTCTTCGAAGGGCCGGACACCAGCAGTGCATTGGTCGGCATGCCGTCGGCCCAGCGGAATTCCTGCTGCACCTGATAGAAGTTGTCGCGGATCTCACTGGCCTTGAGCAAGGCGAAATGCACCGGCGGCACCAGGCTCATCAAGCGCGGTTCTTCCCGCGTTGGCCAGAGAATCAGACTACCGGTCGCAGCGATTGCTCCCAGCGTAGTCGTCAGGCTGGCCGGTGTATCGTTGAACAACTCGGCTTTCCATTCTTCAACCGGGCGATCGTAGGACTTCAGCGCTGGCAGACCAGGATTTTTCGCCCAGTGCTGAGTGGCACGCGCTCCGTGAGGTGTCGTCGGTGCGATCAGCAGGCTCGGCAACTGGCGATCGTGCAGCAGTTGCGCGAGCAAGGCTGGCCACCCTTCGTCGCAGGTCAGATGGATTTCCGTGTGCACGGCTTCCATCAATTTACGCAATTGCGGGATGCGCTGTTCCGGCGTGTAGCTGTAGGGCGCCGTTACCAGTTCGACGTCGAACTCGTCAGGTACCGGCGTGGTGCCCGTCAGACTTTTCCGTAGTTTGGTCAGGATATTCTGCTTGGCACTCATCGACGATCTCCCTGTTTGGCCAGATGCTCGCGGGCCATGTCGTGCAGTGTGCGAGCGGCGGGTTTCGGTGCGCTGTGATTTTGCGTCCACGGACCGACGTTGCTGGGCGTTAGAGCGCGTAGCCGCGTAGCAAAAAATCCGAACAGGCAATACAGGGTGGGCGAGCTGTTGAGCCTGGCCCAGGCGTTCCAGATGAAGCGTTCTTTACGCGAATATTTGCTGCCCTGGCCGCGCATGACGAGCTTCGGATCATTCGGGGCTTTGACGTTTTCTTCGCGCAGACGACGCAGCAAAGCCGGGATCGGAATCTTTACCGGGCAGACTTCACCGCAAGCGCCACACAGCGACGAAGCGCTAGGGTGGTCGGGGACTTTCGCCAGGCCGACCATGTGCGGGGTGATGATTTTTCCGATAGGCCCGGGGTAAACCTCCCCATAGGCATGGCCGCCGATTCGGGTATAGACCGGGCAATGATTCATACACGCGCCGCAGCGAATGCAGTTGAGGGTCTGGCGCAATTCGCTGTCGGCAAACGCCTGGCTGCGACCGTTGTCCAGCAACACCAGGTGCACTTCCTGCGGGCCGTCGAGTTCATCCGACTTGCGCGGGCCAGAGATCATGTTGACGTAGGTGGTGATCGGCTGGCCGAGCGCCGAACGGGTCAGCAGCGACAACAGGGGCACCACGTCGCGCAAGTTTTCCACGACCTTTTCGATGCCGGTGACGGCGATGTGCACCGGCGGCACCGTGGTGGTCATCCGTCCGTTGCCTTCGTTTTCAACCAGCAGCAGCGTGCCGGTTTCGGCCACGGCGAAGTTGACACCGGAGACGCCGATGTCCGCTTCGAAGAATTTCTGTCGCAAGACTTTGCGACCGATCTGAATGAGTTGGTCAACGTCCTTGGTGTACTCCACGCCAAGTTTGTCGTGGAACAAGGACGCGACCTGACCGGCATTCTTGTGGATTGCCGGCATAATAATGTGTGAAGGCTTCTCGTGGTCGAGCTGGACGATGTACTCGCCCATGTCCGATTCCAGGCATTCAATGCCACGATCAGCGAGGAAATGATTCATTTCCATTTCTTCGCTGACCATCGATTTGCCCTTGATCACTTGCCGCCCCTCGTGAGCGCGGATGATCGACAAGACGATGCCATTGGCCTCGTCCACCGTTTCCGCCCAGTGCACTGTCACACCGTTGCGGGTCAGGTTCTGTTCAAGCTGCTCGAGCAGGTCGGGCAACTTGGATAACGCACGAGCGCGGACAGCATTGCCCAGCGCTCGCAGATGTTCTCTTTCGTGGGCATCGCTGAAGGACGCTGCCCGTTTGGTCATCAGTGAATCCATCGCCGTGCGAAAGTTGTTTCGCAACTGCTTGTCGTCCAGGGCCTTGTGAGCCCGTGCGCGGAAGTCTTCTTCTACGGCAACCGTAGGAATAATCGCGGAAGCGTTCATTGGACGCCTCCGGTTCTTTGCCAGAGGAAACTGGCCAGATGCTGACCACGCAACGCTTCCTTCTGCTTTTCCAGCGAGCCGTTGATGTTCATCAGGCAACCGCAATCGGCACTGAGTACCTGGTGCGCCCCGGATTCCTTCAACGACCGGGTCTTGTCAGCCACCATCGCGCCGGAAATGTCTGGCATGCGGACGCTGAACGTCCCACCGAAGCCGCAGCATTCACTTTCATGGCTGTGCTCGACCCGTTCCACTTTGCTCAACTGCGCCAATAACTCGCGACCGTGCAGGTGAGTGTTCATCTCCCGGCGTGCCGAGCACGACGTGTGCAGCGCCACTTTCACCGGTTCGCCGCTGTCCTTCAGCTGCACCTTGCAAACGAACAGCAGAAATTCGGCCAATTCATAGGTTCGAGCGGCCAGCGCCTGAACCTGTTTCAGCATCGCCGGCTCGTCCTTGAACAAGTCGGCGTAGTGTTCGCGCAACATGCCTGCGCACGATCCGGACGGCACCACTACCGGGAAATCGCCGGCAAACAGCGCCAGTTGCGAACGCGCCACGGTCCTGGCCTGATCGGTGTACCCCGAGGTGTACGCCGGTTGGCCGCAGCAACTCTGCCCTTGCGGGTACTCGACACGAATGCCTTCGCGCTCCAGCAGACGAATCGCATCCATCCCCGCTTCCGGGTAGAACAAGTCCACCACGCACGTTCCGAACAGATAGACCCGCGACGGTTTCTCGCTGGGGTATTGCCGAGGCTCGGGCAGTGGCGGTGCGACACGGGTCGCGTTCGGCACGGCGTTGTAAAAAAGCTCGCTCATCAGGCGTCTCCGGGTGGGCCCGGTTATCCGTCCGCTGAGGCTGCTGAATATAAACAGAGTTGCTTTCAGCAGCCTTACAGGCCGGGTTGTGAATAGCTGACGCCGGATTCGTGGTCCGGCGTCGGTTTTTACGTTTCTACCCGTAGTCCGTCAGTGCACCAGCATGCCGGTGAGCCAGTAGGCCTGGACGTAAGTAATCACGCCGACAATCGTGGCGAAGAACAGGCTGTGCTTAAGGGTGAAGCGGAACAGATCCGATTCTTTGCCCACCAGGCCGGTCGCTGCGCATGCCACGGCGATCGACTGCGGCGAGATCATCTTGCCGGTCACGCCGCCGCTGGTGTTTGCCGCCACCAGCAGGGTGTCGCTGACCCCGATCTGGTGCGCGGTGGTCGCTTGCAACGAACTGAACAGCGCGTTGGACGAGGTATCCGAGCCGGTCAGGAACACGCCCAGCCACCCGAGGAAAGGGGAGAAGAACGGGAACGCTGCGCCGGTGCCAGCCAACACCAGCGCCATCGTCGAGGACATGCCGGAGTAGTTGGTAACGAACGCGAACGCCAGCACCATGCCGATAGACAGAATCGGCCAGCGCAGCTCGTACAGTGTTTCTTTGAAAGTGGTAAGACCAGTTTTGACATTGATCTTCAGCACCAGCATCGAGATCAGCGCGGAGAAGAAAATCGCCGTCCCGGTGGCCGAGATCGGATCGAGTTTGAACACCGCCGGGATTGCAGTGGGCGCGGTCACGATCGGCGCGACCTTGATCACCATCTGGTCCAAATGCGGAATCGCAAAGTTGAACACCCAGCTGTACATCGAACCGCCAGCGGCAAACATTGCCTTAAAGGGTTTCAGGGTCCAGATCGTCACCAGGACGGTGAGAATCAGGAACGGTGACCACGCCTTGAGAATTTCTCCAAAGCTGTAAGGCGATGCCACGGTGCTGCGCGGCAGACCGAAGCCACCGGCGCTGGCGCTCACCACGGAAGCCGAGACGGCGCCGGCAATGTGCTGGCCCGCAGCGCGCTTTGGCTGCCAGACTTTCAGGAACAACGTCAAGGAAATCAGGCTGGCGAGGGCCGAGGTAATGTCCGGCAGTTCCGGGCCAATGAAGTTCGAAGTGAAGTACTGAGTGATGGCGAAACTCAAACCTGCCACCAGCGCCGCCGGCCAGGTTTCCTTGACCCCGCGCATGCCGTCCATCATGAACACCAGCCAGAACGGCACGAACAGTGACAGCAATGGCAACTGCCGGCCGGTCATGGCGCCGATCTTGAACGCATCAATGCCGGTCACCTGGCCGGCAACGATGATCGGAATCCCCAGTGCGCCGAATGCCACCGGTGCGGTGTTGGCGATCAGGCACAGCCCTGCGGCATACAGCGGATTAAAGCCTAGTCCTACCAGCAGTGCCGCAGTAATCGCGACCGGTGCGCCGAATCCGGCGGCGCCTTCCAGGAAGGCGCCGAAGCAGAAACCGATCAGCAGCACCTGCAGGCGCTGGTCATCGGTGATCGACAGAACCGAGCTGCGGATCACTTCGAACTGGCCACTCTTGACCGTCAATTTGTAGAGGAAAACCGCCGCGACGATGATCCACGCAATCGGCCACAGGCCGTAAGCGAAGCCATATCCGGCAGCGGCAAACGCCATGTCGGCCGGCATCTGGAAGGCGAAAATCGCCACCGCGATCGACAAGGCCAGCGTGATGCTGCCGGCGACGTGGCCCTTGAGGCGAAACACTGCCAAAGCCAGGAAGAAAAACACGATGGGAATCACGGCCGCGAGAGCGGACAGGCCAAGGCTGCCGAGCGGACTGTAGAGCTGTTGCCAGGTTTGCATATGGGGTGGCCCCTAATTGTTGTTGGTCAGGCACTGATCAGCGTGCTTGGATAATTGGTAATACCAATTTACAATCGCTGTTGGCTAGGGTAAAAGCCTTGTATGGGGTGTGTCAATTTGCCGCCCTAAAACTTTTGTCGAATACGTGCAGCGGATGTCGTCTGTATTCGTCATCGCAACGGCTGTCCGGTAGGTGTCTGAGCGGTGCCGATAGGCCAGAATAGAGAGCCCGGCGAGCCGTCGGGATCGTGGAGAATGAGTTATGGCTTTTGATCAGATTCGTCAGCGCCGTTTGTCTGACGATATTGTCGAGCAACTCGAGGGGATGATCCTTGAGGGCACGCTGAAAGCCGGTGAGCGCTTGCCGGCGGAGCGGGCGCTGGCTGAGCAGTTCGGGGTCTCACGCCCCTCGTTGCGCGAGGCAATTCAAAAGCTGGCAGCGAAGGGCTTGCTGGTCAGTCGTCAGGGCGGCGGCAATTATGTCGTTGAGTCGCTGGGCACAACCTTCAGTGATCCCTTGCTGCATCTGCTCGAAAGCAATCCCGAGGCGCAACGTGATCTGCTGGAGTTTCGCCATACGCTGGAGGCCTCTTGTGCCTACTACGCGGCGTTACGCGCGACCGATGTCGACCGTGAACGGCTGACGGCGGCGTTCAACGAATTGCAGGATTGCTACTCGCGTCACGATGACGTCAGCCGCTTGGAAGAGGGCGCGGCTGACGCGAAATTTCACCTGGCGATCGCTGAGGCGAGCCACAATGCGGTGTTGCTGCATACGATTCGCGGGCTGTTCGATCTGCTCAAGCGCAACGTGGTGACCAACATCGGCGGCATGTACAAACAGCGCACGGAAACCCGCGACATGCTGATCACTCAGCACCGGGAGTTGTACATGGCGATTATTGAAGGACGGGCGGAACAGGCGCGAGAGGTGTCCAGCCGACACATTCTGTATGTGCAGGAAGTGCTGGAGGAAGTGCGTCAGGAAGTGCAGCGCATGGCTCGGGCGGAGCGGCGCAAGGGGATTTAATAGCGCGAAAACAATTCATTGTAGCGAGGGGGCTTGCCCCCGTTGGACAGCGAAGCTGTCCCGGCATTGACGGGGCTGCTACCTGGCCGAACGGGGCGGTGCGACAAGCAACCTCGCCACAATGGTCGATATCAGGCGAAAAATTAATCTTCCTTGCCCTTGTTGCGCACCGCGCGCTGCAGCTCTCGACCGGCGTCGCGCTCGCGCTCGGTATCGCGCTTGTCGTATTCCTTCTTGCCCTTGCCCAAAGCAATTTCGCACTTGACCATGTGCTTGCTCCAGTACCAGGACAGGCATACGCAGGCGTAACCCTTTTGCTGCACGGCAGCGGCCAGCTTCTCCAGCTCGCGCCGGTTGAGCAGCAATTTGCGGGTGCGGGTCGGATCAGCGATGACGTGCGTACTCGCCGTCATCAGCGGCGTGATGTGGCTGCCGAGCAACCAGGCTTCGCCATCCTTGAGCAGTACATAACTGTCAACCAGCTGTAGCTTGCTTGCCCGCAGACTTTTTACTTCCCAGCCGGCCAGGACCAGACCAGCCTCGAACCGATGTTCGATGAAGTAATCGTGTCGCGCCTTTTTATTTTGCGCGATGGTCCCTGTTGGGTGTTTCTTCTGTTTAGCCATAGGGGCGGCATTATAGGGAGTTGCGCGCGAGTCGGCTACGGTATCGCTACGTGCTTGAGCAGGTTGATTGAATCCCGGACAATGCGCCCTCTTTTTTGAACGCTTGGGCGTGATAACGATGTCGACAGACAAGGTTTCTGTCCACGGCAGTTGGGCTAGCCGCTGGGTCTTCATACTCGCCGCGACCGGTTCGGCCGTGGGCCTGGGTAGCATCTGGAAATTCCCGTACATGGTCGGCGTCTATGGCGGCGGCGCCTTTGTGCTTATGTTCCTGGCGTGCATCGCGTTGATCGGTGTGCCGGTCATGCTGGCGGAAACCCTGATCGGCCGCCGCGCCCGGCAAAGTCCGGCCAACGCGCTGAAGGTGCTGGCGCTGGAAGCGGGGCATTCGGCCAAATGGTCCTGGGGCGCTTTCGCCGGGATGATCACCGCGTTGCTGATTCTGTCCTTCTATAG
>JALYPE010000685.1 GCA_030856525.1 Pseudomonadota bacterium
TCCAATCGATGTTTTCGCCGATTCCTCGTTCTGTAGGAGCCGGCTTGCTGGCGATTTTGCCGCTGGACGCAGTGGCGCCCGTTGGATGGCCATCGCTGGCAAGCCAGCTCCTACAGTGGGGTGGACAAGCCGAGTCACGCCATCAGATGAAGATGGTTATCCCAGAGCCCTGCAGGAAGATCCAGCGGTTTTGCGACAAGGTCTTTCTGACGGCAATCGTAATACCGGCAGCGTCCCTGACCGGAGGTTACGACAAAGCCGTCCGCCACCGCACCGACGCCAGCGCAATCGGCAAGCGGCGCATCCAGACGCACTTCGCCGCTGTCCAGGTCCCAGATGAAAAAGCGGTTGCCCCGCGGCGCCGTCAACGCCACCAGGCGCAAATCGCTGTGCACCGCGACGCTGGCGGTGTAATGCCCCATGGTTTGTAATTGATGTTCCGCCACGGGGAAGGGCGCGAACGGTTGGCCCGGTCGCTTGATCGCCAACAGCTGCGACGATTCGTGAGACGGGCCCATGTATTGCTGACCGGCAACGATGGTGCCGTCGCCGGCGATGCCCAGGTGACGCACGCTGTTCATCTGCTGCGCGAGGGTTTCCTTACTCAGCAGCGTGCCGTCGCGCTGCATCAGCACCAGACTCGGCTCCATTGCATTGAGGTTCATCTCGACGCGGCTTTCCGCCTCGGTGCGAATGCCGCCGTTGGCGACCACAAGGGTTTCGCCATCCGGCATCCACGACACTTGATGCGGGCCGATGCCATGGGTGGAAATCTCGCCGCTGTGCACCAGTCGTTCACCTTCGAACTTATACACCCCGAGCAGCCCGCGCCCTGGGTCGGAGGTGTCATTCTCGGTCGCATACAACCAGTCGCCGCTCTTGTGGATCACGGCGTGACCGTAAAAATGCCGATTCGGCAGCGACGTCACGGTTTGCAGGAGTGTGCCGTTGCGCAGGTCGATCAGGTAGCTCTCGGTGCCCGGTCTGCGGGCGACGAACAGCGCAATCGGTAGCGTAGGGTGATTGATGATGTCGTGGCAACGCTGGCCGACTTGTGTGGCGAACGCCCGCGTGCCGTCCAGCCGATAGCCGACGGCGTAGTGCTTGCCGTCGCCGTCATCCCGCGCTGACAGCAGCAGCGGGCTTTTGTCCTTTTGCTTGAACAGCGTCCAGCCGCCCAGTGTCACTGCTCCCAGCAGCAAACTACCTAAAGTCAGAGCCTGACGTCGCAGCATGGCAGTTGTCCTCATCAGTCACCGTCGTTGGCGTTGAAGCCCAGTTGGATGCCCAGCGCCTTGGCCAGTTCGCCTTCGTGCAGGCGATGGACGACGTTGAGGCTGTCATAGATGTCGTTGAGTTGCTGGCGACCGGCATCGTCGCTGAGCATCTCGGCCAGCGAGCGCTGGTTGCTGGCGAACAGTTTCAGGGACGCAGCGTAAGCGGCGTCGATCTTGTCGGCGAGCGGTTTCTGCTCGCTCGGCAACAGGCCGCGCAAGCCTTTGTTGTCGACGCCTTCCCAGACCGTTTTGGCAGCGGCAAGACTGGTTTCCAGGCCGCTCAGTGACGAATGGCTGCGCCATGCATCGGCCTGGAACGGTTGCGGTACGCCTTTGCTCTGGCGACCCATCGGCGTGCCGAGTTTCTTTTTCAGGCTATCGAGGGCGGTGACCTGCACGCGCAGCAGGTCGGCAATCGCCTCGTGGGAATCGGCGTAGCGCTGGTTCGGAAACTTGCTCATCTGCGCGAGCATGCCGTCGGTGTTGTTCCAGCCCTTGAGGATCTCTTCGGCCAGTTGTTTCTGGTGTTCGCCAATCGCGATCAACAGTGGGCAGTATTTGCTCTTCTGCGCATCGTTGGCGACGTCGGGCTTGCTGTCGAACAGAATGTATTCATAAGCGGACAGGCCTTGCACCACGACGCTGGATTTGGCCAGTGCGGCCGCGTCGATTTGCGGCTGCGCGGTCACCAGTTGCTCGACCTGACGGCCCACGAGGTTTTTCTTGTCCGGCCAGAACTGCACCGACCAGGCGCGATTGCCTTCGGCCAATGGCCCGATCAGCAGCGGTTGCAACTCGGCCCAGGCTTTCTGCGCATGGAGAAAATCGGCGCGAGCGGTTTCGAGGTCCGATTTACCCTCGCAGTAGGCCAGGGCACTGACCGCGAGCTGACGGTCGGCTTCAACCCAGCGCGTGTACGTCGGCAGGATCACCGACTTGGCAATGGCTGCCGAAGTGACCGCCTGCGGATCCTGCGGTGAACAGGCTCCGAGCGCAAGTGCAGCAAGGCTGGTGAACAACAATTTGGGACGGAACATGTCGGGCTCCCGCTTATGGAATGGGTATCAAAGGGAATTCAAAAACGCCAGCAGCGCAGCGCGCTGCCCGGCATCGAAAGACAAAACTTTTTGCTGCGCCGCGGTGGCTTCGCCGCCATGCCAGAGCACTGCTTCGAGCAGGTTGCGGGCACGGCCGTCGTGCAGGAACCGGGTGTGGCCGCTGACCGCTTGCGTGAGGCCGATGCCCCACAGCGGTGGCGTGCGCCAGTCGCGTCCACCGGCCTTGAATTCAGTACGGTTGTCGGCCAGGCCATCGCCCATGTCATGCAGCAACAGATCGCTATAGGGACGAATCACCTGATTGGCCAGTTCGGGTTCGCTGGCGTTGGCGGCGGTGGTGTATTTGGGTGTGTGACACGATTGGCAGCCGGCCTGGAAGAACAGGGTTTTACCCGCCAGCACCTCGGGCGAACCGACATCGCGGCGGGCCGGTACGGCGAGGTTGCGACTGTAGAACAGCACCAGACGCAAGATATTGTCGCTGACTTCCTGCTCGCCATCCGAACCCTGTCCGTTCGCCGCCTGTTTGCAAGCGACCTGTGCGTCAGTGCAGTCATCGAAGGTGCGCAGGCTAGTGGTGAGGCCCATGTCGCCGGAAAACGCGTGGACATTCTGCTGATTGAGGTTCGGTTGCCCGGCTTTCCAGCCGAATCGGCCGAGCACGGTTTTCTGTTGTACGTCATCCCAGACCCGATTCGGGCGACCGGCAATGCCTGTGTTGTCTTCGGCCTGAGCCTCGGCGTTGGCCAGAATCGCCTCGTCGGGGATGGCCTCCAGCAAACCGAGGCCGATCATCGGCGGCGCAACCCGGGCCGAGAAACGTGTGTCGGGATGCATTGGGCCGTAGCCGAGCTGGGTGATCTGCAGCGTTGGTTTTTGCAGCTCGACTTCAGTGCCGTCGTGGAAGCGGACCGGCACGGGCGTGTAATCGATGCGGACCTTGCCCTCAGGGATGACGCCGGGCACTGACATGTCCTGAAATTGCCCGCCGTACACTGGCTCGGGGACGACGCCTAACTGCTCGATGACCTTGGCGTAGGCCGGCGAATCAGGAATCGACAGACGTACCAGCATCGACACGGCATTGACTGCACCAGGCGCTGGCGGATGACCGCGGCCGTCCTTGATGTGGCAGTTCTGGCAGGCGTTGGTGTTGAACAACGGGCCGAGACCGTCCCGCGCCGTAGTGGTCGCCGGAGCGATGACCCAGGGGTTGCGAAAGAAGCTGTTGCCGACGCTGAAATCGACGCGTCGCGACGGCGGGAGGTTGGCGGAGGGCAGGGAAAACGAGTTCTGGTCAGTCTTGCGCACCGTCGCGTCGCCTCCGGAGCGGGCTTCACCGGGTTCGGCTTCGGTAAAACGCGGGGCGTCATCGCAGGCACTCAGGCCCAGGGCCAGAAACAGTGCGGACAAGCGAAGAGGCAGCGAGGGCATCAAGACATCCTGCGAGACGTGCAAAATAAAGGCGCAAAGTCTAACAGGGCAGGGGGGATTGAATAAGAGGAATTATCGTTTGGTTGAAGTGGCACACGGTTTTTTGAAGACCACGATCCACGGTAGGAGCGAGCTTGCTCGCGATGGTCTCAAAAGCGCCGCATTTATTCAGCAAGTACCCGTTATCGTTAACGCCCATCGCGAGCAAGCTCGCTCCTACAGGGGCGCTGCTTGGCAGACATGAAAAAGGCGACCCGGAGGTCGCCTTTTTATTCAGCCAGCGTTGATCAGAACTCGTGATCAGCGTTGTCCGGGTTCAGGTCGGTGATGCCCAGTTTGCCGGCAGCCGCTTCGATCGAACCGGTCTGCTTGACCAGTGATGCGATGGCGTCGCGGACGACCTGATTGCCAGCGGTGTTGCCGGCGGCGATCAGTTGGTCGTAGTGCTCACCCTTGTTGGCGTGATCGACGATGACCTGCATTTTCGCCTCGGTCGCAGCCAGGTCGGCTTTCACTGCGGTATCGGCAGCCGGGTCGGCCTTCGCTACCAGCGAGGAGAGGCTTGCGCCGGTCATCTTGGTGCCGTCAACGCGGGTGTATTCGCCCAGGTAGACGTTGCGAATGCCTTTGGCATCGTAAAACTGCGAGTAATGGGTGTTGTCGCTGAAGCAGTCGTGCTCGTCTTCCGGGGAGTTGGCTTCCAGGGAAACCTTCATGCGCTCGCCCGCCAGTTCGCCCAAGGACAGGCTGCCCATGCCGAAGAGCATTTTGCGCAGGCCGGTTTCGCCCGGTTCAGCTTCCAGGGTGGCGCGGTAGTTGTCGGCTACGTTTGGTTTCCAGTTGCCGACCATTTCTTCCAGATCGCTGACCAGCAATTGAGTCACGGCCTTCAGATACGCACGACGACGCTCGTTGTGGCCGCCAGTGGCACCGGCGCCTTCCAGGTAGTCGGAAGCCGGACGGTTGCCAGCACCCGGGCCGGTACCATTCAGGTCCTGGCCCCAGAGCAGGAATTCAATCGCGTGGTAACCGGTGGCAACGTTGGCCTCGGCACCGCCCAGCTCATTCAGGCTGGCGAGCTTTTCCGGGGTGATGTCTTTGACATCGACCTTGTCTTCGCCGACCTGAACTTCGCTGTTGGCGATGATATTGGCGGTAGCGCCCGGGTTACCCAGTGCGTGTTCGTAGGATTTATCGGTGTAGTCGATCAGGCCTTCGTCCAGTGGCCAGGCGTTCACCTGACCTTCCCAATCGTCAATGATGGTGTTGCCGAAGCGGAACACTTCGCTCTGCAGGTAAGGTACACGAGCTGCGACCCAGGCAGCCTTGGCGGCTTTCAGGGTCTCTGCATTCGGATTGGCGAGGAACGCGTCAATGGCAGTTTGCAGGGTTTTCGCGGTCGATTCGGCATCGCTGTAAACGGCGAAGACGATGTCGGCGTAATGCGCGACAACGGCTTTGGCCGCCGCTTCGTCGACTTTGCCGACAGCCGCTGGTGCAGCGGCCGGGGCTGGCGCTGTCGTCGTGGCAGCTGGAGTCGGCGCTGGCGCGGCAGCTTTGTCTTTGCCTTCGCCACAACCGGCGAGGGAAATAGCGATGGCCAACAGACTGGCGGTAGCCAGAGGCATACGAATCATGGCGAACATCCTGCTTCGAGAGAGGGTGGAATGGCGCGGCTAGCGCGCAAAGCTGCGACATAATGCAAATCTTTCGCATTATGTGTAAAGGGTCGTGGTTGTAAATAT
>JALYPE010000704.1 GCA_030856525.1 Pseudomonadota bacterium
CTTCATCGAAGCGCGGGCACCCCAAGGGAATTTCACCGTCGATGCCTCGCAGCGGCGTCCTTTGGTACTGCTTGGGGCCGGCATAGGCATCACCCCTTTGTTGTCGATGTTGCGCGAAGTGGTTTACCAGGGAAAGCGCATGAATCGGATGCGTCCGACCTGGGTGGTGCAGAGCAGTCGTTCGGTAAGCGATCTGGCCTTTCGAGATGAATTCGATGAGCTCTCGGCTCGCGCTCCGGACAAAATTCGGACCTTGCGTGTTGTGAGCCAGATGCCCACCGGCGGCGCAGCCAACGGTTACGACAGGGCCGGCAGGATCGATATCGGACTGCTCAAGACGTTGCTCCCGCTCAATGACTACGACTATTACCTGTGCGGCCCTGGGAGTTTTACCCAGTCGCTCTATGACGCCTTGCGCAAAATGCGCATTCCCGATGATCGCATTCACGCTGAAACCTTCGGACCGTCGAAACTGGTTCGTGACACCTTGACCCCTGTACGGGCGGAACCGCAGATTGCCATGGCCAATGAAGCCGTGAAGGTTTTGTTCGCCACCTCTGGGAAGGAAGCCCGGTGGGAGCCAGGGGCAGGGACGTTGCTGGAGCTGGCGCAAGCACGAGGACTTTCTCCAGCGTTCAGTTGCCGCAGTGGTTCCTGCGGCACTTGTGTATCCCGCCTTCGGAAGGGGCACGTGCATTACCTGAGCATGCCCGCGCAACGATTGGCGGACGATGAAGTGCTGATCTGTTGCGCAGTACCGGCGCTAGGGAGCGAGACGGTGGTACTTGACGTTTGAGTGGTCAGGGCGACGGCTCGGGAAGACTCCCTGGCCCCGCGACCTCATCGCTGATGAAGGGTGGCGGGGTTGATGAACGCGTTCATCGGTGTGAATCGGTAGTCCATAAGAAAAACGGGCGCATTTCAGCGCCCGTTTTTATCACTCACCCGCAACCTGCGCTCGCAGTCGTCGGCCAATCACATCCATCAAATCACAGCCGTCGCGCAACGGGATGACCAGCAGCTGAGAAAAGTCGGTCAGCACCACCGTGTCGCAACCCAGTTCGGCGCGATAGGCGATGTTTTCCAGCACTTGTGTGACCGAGCGAATGCGGTGGTCGGCCATGGCTTGCAGGACGTCGAGTGGGGCTTGGGTGTCGATGAGCAGGGAGGCCGGGATCAGGTCGATTCCGGTGAGGGGCATGTATCGATTCATATGAAGATCTCTGTTTGATTGGCTAATGCCGTCACTCAGTCGTCGCCAAACGATTGGGTGGCAGCTGTGCGCAGGTTGGCGAACCGGCAACAGAGAAACCGGCAGACCCGAAGGTCTCCCGCGCACAGCCGCCATAAAAGCGACTATACGGGTGCGACGACCCCTGCAACAAAGCCTGGATCCTTCGCATTCTCTGTGATCAGGTCGCCAAACCCGAATCGCCCATCCGGACGACGGACCGGACTATAGGCCTCATCGCAGCCATCGACAAGGTGAGCGATTCCGAGCTTTGCGTAGGAACTTTATAGCGGTCCTACGACGTCTACTCCCTGTCGCGCGAAACCCGGACACACCCTGACCATCATTTCACTGTGTTCATCGCCGCTGACGCTATCCTTAGAAACCGTACCCCCGCAGTCGAGCCGGATCTTCACCCAATGCAAACCCCGAACACCGATCACCACCTCTGGAAAACCTACCTGCTTTTCCTCGCGCCCATGGTTCTCTCCAATTTTCTGCAGTCCATGTCGGGCACCATCAACAGTATTTACATCGGGCAAATGCTGGGCACGCAGGCGCTGGCCGCCGTGTCGGGCATGTTTCCCATCGTGTTCTTTTTCATCGCGCTGGTGATCGGCCTCGGCGCCGGGGCGGGGGTGTTGATCGGCCAGGCCTGGGGGGCGCGCGAACCGCACCTGGTGAAAGCCATTGCCGGTACGACGCTGCTCCTGGGCGCAATCATCGGTCTGACGGCGGCGGTACTGGGCAGCGTGTTTGCGCGACCGGCGTTGCAGGGTTTGGGCACGCCGGCGGACGTGCTGGATGACGCGGTCGCGTATGCGCACGTGATGATGTGGATCATGCCGTCGCTGCTGGTGTACGTGCTGTTCACGCAGCTGCTGCGCGGGGTGAGCGATACGGTCTCGCCGTTGGTGGCGCTGGTGGTGTCGACGTGTATCGGGCTGGCGCTGACGCCGGCGTTGATTCGCGGTTGGCTGGGGCTGCCGATGATGGGGATTCAGAGCGCCGCGTATGCGGGGTTGGTGGGCAATCTGGCGGCGATGGGCTGGTTGTCGTGGCGCCTGATTCGGCGCGGGCATCCGCTGGCGCCGGACCGCGAGATGTTTGCGGCGATGCGCCTCGACCGGGTGATTCTGGGCAAGGTGTTGCGCATCGGTTTGCCGACCGGGCTGCAGATGGTGGTGCTGTCGGTATCGGAGCTGGTGATTCTGGCGCTGGTCAATCAGCACGGCTCACAAGCGACGGCGGCGTATGGTGCGGTGACGCAGATCGTCAATTACGTGCAGTTTCCGGCGCTGTCGATTGCGATCACCGCCTCCATTCTCGGCGCGCAGGCGATTGGTGCCGGGCGGCTCGAGCGTATCGGGCCGATTCTGCGCACCGGTCTGCTGATCAACGTGTGCCTGACCGGTGGCCTGGTGGTGTTGGGTTACCTGCTGTCGCACTGGTTGCTGGGCCTGTTCTTGACCGATGAATTGACGCGGGCGAAGGCCGAGCATCTGTTGCACATCATGCTCTGGAGCCTGTTGGTGTTTGGCTTCCAGGCGATCATCGGCGGCATCATGCGCGCCAGCGGCACGGTGTTGGTGCCGATGGCGATTTCGATTTTCTGCGTGGTCGGGGTGCAGCTGCCGGTGGCCTATGTGCTGGACGGGCACTTCGGTTTGCAAGGCGTGTGGATGGCGTTCCCGGTGGCGTATCTGGGCATGCTGGCGTTGCAGACCCTGTATTACAAAAGGGTGTGGAAGCATCAGAAAATCGAACGGCTGGTGTAGCGGGGCGGGCTACTGGCGGATTTGCGTGTGGGCATTTCTGGCCAGGTAGCCGCTCGTCGTTTCACCCGGGTACAGCCTCTTGACACGAAACCGCGCCTGCGTGAATATTAACCAATCGCATGCGATACAATCGAGTGCGATGCCTAATCTAACCGTTACAACCTTGAAGAGTTATCCCAATGAGCAGAATCGATAAAGTCCTCGCCACCGGCAAAACCCACACCACCGCCAGCGCTGCCGGCAAAACATCGCGTGGCCACAACGGCACGCTCGACATCGCTTTGTCGACCCCGGGCAATGCAAAAGCGGCCCACGTTTTCGCTGCAGCCCAGCCGCACCCAACCGCCGAGCAACTGTTCGCCGGTGCCTGGTCGGCGTGCTACACCGCGGCGGTTGGCCTGGTGGCCAATGACTTGAACGTGGTGCTGCCGGCGGACATGGCGGTCGACATCGAAGTCGATCTGGGGCAGGGCGGTGCGGAGTACTTCCTGCAGGCGCGGCTGACGTTGCGTGTACCAGGCCTGTCGGAAGAAGTTGCGACGAAGCTGGCGCACACGGCCGATCAGATCTGCCCGTACTCGAAAGCTACACGCGGCAATATTGACGTGGCTTTGAGTGTTCTCACCGTCTGATTTATTTATGAAATAAATCGCATGCGATGAAAGCGCATGCGAAAGCAAAGCTGATCGTTCCTACGCGGAACGATCGGCCCGGGCGGTTCCCGCACTACCGATAGTGTCGTGTACGCCGTATAGTTCGACC
>JALYPE010000705.1 GCA_030856525.1 Pseudomonadota bacterium
GCTCTGGTTCGCAGCCCCGCGTATGCCCTTGAGCTAAATTCATATGTGTGGCGATGATTACGGGATGCCGGATCAGCTGAAACGTGACCTGCGTACACCCAAAAACCCTCAGCCATGCCTGTGGACGGCGGCAGTGTGCCAGCCGTCACATCAAGTAGCGCGCACTGCCTTGATGAATGCGTTGATCCTGGCGTGATCCTTTATGCCCTTGCTCTCCTCTACCCCGCCGCTTACATCCACCGCGTAAGGCTGAACCCGGGCAATCGCTTCAGCGACGTTATCCGCTGTCAGGCCACCTGCGAGGATGATCGGTTTGCTCAAGCCTTGCGGTATCAGCGACCAGTCGAACGCCTCCCCGGTTCCGCCGGGTACGCCTTCGACATAAGCGTCCAGCAAGATACCGCTGGCGCTCGGAAAAGCATCACAGGCGGCGGCAATGTCGTCGCCCGCCTTGACCCGCAACGCCTTGATGTACGGACGATGCCAGCCTTCGCATGCGTCAGCGGTTTCGTCGCCATGGAACTGCAACAGGTCCAGCGGCACGGCATCAAGGATTTCTCCCAGTTCGCAGCGGCTGGCGTTGACGAACAGGCCCACGGTGGTCACGAACGGCGGCAGCGCTTTGATGATCGAGCGCGCTTGCTGGAAAGTCACCGCTCGCGGGCTCTTGGCGTAGAACACAAAACCGATGGCATCGGCCCCGGCCTCGACAGCCGCCAACGCATCTTCTATGCGAGTGATCCCGCAAATCTTGCTGCGAACGGCTGACATGTCGATAAAACCTCAGGCCAAATCAGTGAAAGTCCCGGATGGTAACAAATGCGTTCGAGGGCGTCAGCCGCCAAGTTCGGCGAAACCGGTCAGGAAGTGTGGGCCGATGTAACGCTCGGGCAATTCGAACTCGTCGCGGTACTCGACCTGCACCAGATACAGGCCAAAAGGATGGGCAGTTACGCCGCCGGAACGGCGAATGCGACTCTCCAGCACCTCCTTCATCCACTCCACTGGCCGCTCGCCGGTGCCAATCGTCATCAATACGCCGGCGATGTTGCGCACCATGTGATGCAGGAAAGCGCTGGCGCGGATGTCGAGAACGATCATCTTGCCGTGACGCGTGACGCGCAGATGATGCAGCTCCTTGATTGGCGATTTGGCCTGGCATTGACCGGCGCGAAACGCGCTGAAGTCATGCGTGCCGACCAGGTACCGAGCAGCCTCGGCCATGCGCTCGACGTCAAGCGGACGGTGGTTCCAGGTGATTTCTTCGTTCAGGTGCGCCGGGCGGATCTGGTCGTTGTAGATAACGTAGCGGTAGCGACGGGCGATTGCCTTGAAGCGCGCGTGGAAATGCGCCGGCATGACCTTCGCCCAAGTGACGCTGACATCGTGGGGCAAATTGATGTTGGCTCCCATGACCCAGGCTTTCATCGACCGCTCGACCGGCGTGTCGAAATGCACGACCTGTCCGCAGGCATGCACGCCAGCGTCCGTGCGCCCGGCGCAGAGCAGCGAGACCGGCGAATCGGCCACCTTGGACAACGCACTCTCGAGGGTTTCCTGCACGGTGAGCACGCCGGACGCCTGACGTTGCCAGCCGCGGTAGCGCGAGCCTTTGTATTCAACGCCCAACGCGATCCGGAATAAGCCCTCGGGCGCCATTTCGGCGGCCGGATTATCTATGTTTGCCAAGAGGTGACAGCCTGCTGATGGTCGCAAAGGCGGGCATTATAAGGCCGCTTCACAGGGATGCCAGTGCATCAACGCAGAAACAAAAACGGCAGCCCCAATGGGCTGCCGCTTGATTATTGCCTGTCGCTGATCACACCAGGCGCGAGAGCATCTCCCTGGCTTCGCTCTTCTGACCGTCATCACCCTCGCCTACTACTTCGTTGAGGATATCCCGGGCGCCATCGGCGTCGCCCATATCGATGTAGGCCTGGGCCAGATCGAGCTTGGTCGCGACTTCATCGGTACCGGAAAGAAAATCGAAGTCCGGCTCGTCAGCAGCGGATGCCATCGCGTCTTCCTCGGTGAACGTAGGCTCTGCCATGCTCTGCGACAGACGGTCGAGCTCGGCGTTGACGTCGTTCAGCTCGGCCGCAAATGCGTCTGGCTCATCCATTTCATCTGCCAGCGACAGGTCGAAATCAGCTGGCAGCTCCAGATCATCCAGGGCCGGCTCAGGAGCAACTTTCATCTCCCCGCCCGGCAGGTCTTTGGGCTCATCATCGAGGCTCAGAAGAAAATCGTCCTCGGCCAACGTTGCGGGCGAAGGACCGTTACCGAGGTCCATGTCCAGATCGAAATCCGACAGATCATCGAGATTTTCTTTCGGTTCTGTCTGCTCTTGCAGCACAGAGGCGAAGCTCAGATCTTCATCCAGCGGGAACTCGTCGAGTTCTGCTGCAGGCTCTGGCGTTGGCTCCGGCTCTGGCGTGACCACCGCAGGCGAGGCACTTTCCAGATCATCCAGACTCAGGTCGAACGCGCTGTCGAAGTCATCCTCTGTCGCTGTCGGCGCGGGCTCCTGCGGCTCGTCCAGCAGCAAATCCTTGACGTATTGCGCGTCCAGCTCAGCAGCCATAGCAGCCGCCGCGATGCCACCAGCGGCGATAACAGCCATGGCTGGGAAGCGACTTTTCAGCTCTTCGACGCGGGCGAAGTTTTCGCCGTTGGCGACGAGTTGACGCTCCTGACCCACGAACGCATCGCGGTCGCCCTGTTGACCGTAGACTTCCATCAGTTTCAGGCGCAGGTCACTGCGCTGGGGCTCTTCCTTGATGCCATCTTCGAGCAAAGCAGCGGCCTGATTCAGGCGGCCGGCAGCGATATGCGACTCGGCTTTGGTCAGAACGTCGGCATCAGGGTCGCCGGATGGCGCGACCAATGGCGCGGCGATCGGCTGTGTGACGATGACCGGCGCAATCACGGGCGCTGGCGTCGGCACTGGCGCAGGGGTTGGTGCGGTTGCGAGCTTCACGCTAGGTGGCGGAACCTCGAGGCCTTCGAAGCTGCTTTCCGGCAGATCGTGCTCGGCCGAGAATTCCTGCTCCTCGGACAATGCGCGGGCCATACGCGTGTGTTTCTCGGCTTCCTGCTGGGCTTTGCGGCGACGCGCCAGCAACAGCAGCAGGAGCAGCAGCACCACGGCACCGCCACCGATCAGGCCGAGGAGCACCGGATTGGTCAGCAGGTCATTGAATTTCTGATCGTCCGATGACGCCGGAGCCGGCTCGACAGGCGTTTCAACAGGTGCCGGGACAGCCTCGGGAGCCGCCGCATCAGGCGCTGGCGTCACCGGCACACCGTCTGCCGGAGCCGTCGCGGGGTTAGGCGTCAATTCAGCCGAAATCACTGGCGCGGTTTCCACAGCACCCGAGGCTTCCGGGGTACCGGCAGGCGCCGCAGCACCGGCGGCGACATCAGCCTGCAACTTGGCCAGCTGGTTATTTTTCAGTTCGATCAGGCGTTGCAGCTTGTCCAGCTGACTTTGCAGATCGGTCATGCGGCTTTTCAGCTCAGCATTGTCACGACGGGTGGTGTCGAGGCTTTCCTGCGTCACCGCCAGCTTATTGCTCAACGCTTTGGCATCACCGCCCGCACCTGCGGCGCCGGCCTTGGCCGCCTCAGCAGAAACCAGGCTCAATTTGTCTTGAGCAGGTTGCGTCGGGGTGCCGTCGTTGCGTGCCCGGTTGGTGGCATCGAGTTGCTGCTGGCCGGCACCAGGTTTCGGCGTATAGCGACGGCCCTGACGCCAAGCGGTATTCTGCGCGGCCACTTCAGCGATAGCAGCCGGTTGCGCGAGGCTGTTGCTCTGGGTCTGATCCGGCAGGCGCAGCACCTGACCGGTTTTCAGC
>JALYPE010000711.1 GCA_030856525.1 Pseudomonadota bacterium
GAGCAACTGCGCGGCTGCGGTTTCTCGGCGAGCAAGATTGCGACCATTCAGGGCATCGCGCAGGCAACACTCGACGGTGTGGTGCCGGATTACCCAACAGCGCTGGCCATGGATGATGAGTCGTTGATCGAGCGTCTGATCACCTTGCGCGGAGTCGGTCGCTGGACGGTGGAAATGTTGCTGATTTATAGCCTGGAGCGGCCCGATATTCTGCCTGCAGACGATTTCGGCGTGCGCGAGGGGTTTCGGCGTTTGAAGGGGCTGGAGAAGCAGCCGGGCAGCAAGCAGATGGCCGAGACCGGGCTGGCGTGGCGCCCTTGTCGGACGGTGGCTGCGTGGTATTTGTGGCGGGTGCCGGTCAGACAGACCGCGTGATCCTTCAAAATGAGCGTGGCAGGCGGCACACTCGAACCCACTAGCGACCAGAATTCGACGATGTGATTACCCCTCGGCTAAATGCCATCCATTGATCCAATCCACACGGAGTGTCACCCTGCGCACGTTGATCAAGGATCAGTACAAGGAACCAAGGATGAGTGGCTACGTACCCAACCCGCCCAAAAACTATTCATACGAAGAAGCGAAGCCCGTCGATTTACACGCCCAACATTGGGCGGAGTACGAGAAATACGGCAAAGCGCCTGCACCTTGCCTCAAAAAACAGCCATCACATTACGCATCGGCGTCTTCTTCGATGGCACCGGCAATAACGCGAACAATGTCGAGGCGGGTCTGCTCTGCGGTGCCCATCATCCCATCGCGCCCAGCGACATCGATGCTAGCTGCAAGCCGTTCATGAGTGACCCGGACAGCAGCTATGGCAACGACACCAGCAATGTGAAAAAGCTCAGCGATCTGTATACCGTTACCCAACAAGCTGAAGGCGAAGGGCCGCGAAAACTCGCTTCCCGTATCGTGTATGTGGAGGGAGTCGGTACTCTAGCGGGTGAACAAGACAGTGTCTTGGGTGCCGCTGCCGGGCGCGGAGAGACGGACGTGGCTGGGCGGGTTACTTCCTGCTTCGAGTTGATCAAACAGCGCATCAATGAAGTGCTGTCTGATAACCCCGACAGTGAAATTGAATCACTGATATTCGATACTTTCGGCTTTAGCCGCGGCGCAGCGGCTGCGCGTCATTTCGCAAATCAAATTGTGCGTGGGAGGCAAGGTCCATTAGGCGACGTCCTGCGCAGTAATCCCAGGGCCTTTGGTTCGACTTTCATCGACCAATACAAGAGCAGCATCTATATGGGCTTTATCGGCCTCTTTGACACCGTGCCATCGATTGCCGGCTGGTCCAACCTGGGAAATATCAAAAGCCCCGTTGCAACGGGTATCAAACTTTATCTTGATCCTCGTATTTTTTCGGACGTCGTCCAGCTGGTAGCTCGCGACGAATGCCGCGCCAACTTTGCCCTCAGCCGAATCAACCTGATTTCGAGGAAATTACGCTCCCCGGTGTGCATTCAGATATTGGTGGGGGTTACCTCGAAGAGGCGCGGGAGTGCGTCCTGGTCAGCCCGATGCAAGCGCTCGACGTACCCCTCACTACCGATGTCACCACAACGTCCATTTACCGCGATGCGGCGAGCGTAAAAAACGAATGGGTATCTAGAGGCTGGCCTACTGAGCTATTGGAAATCATTACGCCGGCCCCAGTTAAAGTACCGCAAGACCCGCAAGATCGACTTCGACCCGGACAAAAACGAGTCTATGCCGCTTTGCAATTGAAGCGTTCAGTGAGCGGCAAGCTGTCCAGAGTGTATCTGCGCGTGATGCATCACCTGGCGAAGGGAAAAGGGGTTCGGTTTGACGCCATCCCTGATTCCCCGGAGCTGGCAATACCTGAAGAACTTCAGGCTTTGTGTGACCGGTTTGTGAGTGGCAACTACAGCACCACGCCCGAAGAAGAACAAACGCTTAAGCTGAAGTTTATTCACACATCTGCCAATTGGAATCACCCATTGGGTAGAAATGACGGTAGCGGTATCAGGGCTCTTTACATTAATGCCCCCACGCAGGACGCAATTCGTGTTCAGCATCCTCATGTACCTGACTGGACGATAGGGTGATGACACGATTGACAGCGTTACTGGGCTTTTTCCTTGTTGCGGGCTGCCAGGCAGCGCAACCGCTTTCGCCTGGTAATGACCCGAGGTCGCAATGGTGGGAACTTGGTTTCGTCGAACCCCACTATATGAAAGTATGGGTGGAAGACAGCTCGGTGGAAGACATCAACGGCAAGCAGTTTGACCACAATGGCAAGGGCGCTGCCTCAGGCGGACAACCTGAGGACGGCGCAGAGTCCGCCAAAGGATGGCGAGGCGTGGGTGGTTCCGGCAAAACAGTAATCGGCGCTGATCTTCCTAAACGTATATTTGTGCGCTGGCAGTCCATCGTGGAACCACAGACCTACAAAGTCTGGATCGACATAACTGAACAAGCCAGACAGCTTATGCTTTTATCTGTCATGCAACGCTGCCCAGCCAGCCCGGATCAAGCGGCCCGCTACATGGCATCTATCTATGTAGGCATGGCACCCGGCGGGGTTGTGAAAGTTTGGGTAAGAGATTCCTGCCACAATCCCGTTGAAGTGGGGCGCGCCCAGGCTGAGATTGAACCTTTGGGGCCCAGCCAGGGAAAAAATAATGGCCGTTATGCTTACCCTGTGAGTGAAAAAACCAAGCGTTACATTGAGCGGCTCGGCGTTCCTTACGGCA
>JALYPE010000744.1 GCA_030856525.1 Pseudomonadota bacterium
CTCCTGAAAAACAAAAAATCCATCCTGGGTGTGGAGCCGCAACCGTCATTTTCCGGGGTATTTTGAAACGGTCGTCCCAGGCGTGGTTAATGGCTGTGACCCAATGCGTTTTTCAAAAGTTCAGCGAGTATGGCCAATCGCCTGAAAAAATTTTGACCGTGTGGACAAGGCTCTAATACGGGAACTTTAGCGATGTGGCGCGGTACGCGCGGGCGAATTCGCGGGGTGTGGAATGCAGTGTTGGGGGCAGGCCGAAGTCCCTGTAGGAGCAAGCTCGCTTCCGCAGGTTTAGTGATGCATCAATGTTTCTGATCGTCATCCCCCGACACCAGATCATGCAGATGCCGACGGGACAGCGCGAGAAAACGCGGTGTCGGACCGACGTCTTCGTACAGCGGATCGCCTTCCTCATCGGTGGCGACAACCGTCGAACCCTTTACATACGGAAAGCTTTTTTCCAGCTCTTCCAGCGCCGCGCCGATCAATTCGCCGAGCAGTTCTTCAGGGTGCCGCTTGGGGTACATCTCGGTAATGGCCGCCAGCCGGGCAGCGGCTTCCATGTCCAGATGAATCGTGTACCCGGTGTCGGTCAGTCGACCCTTGGCGTTTTCTTCCCAATGCTGGGCAAGCTCGCGGATTTTCATAATGACCTCATGGCGCTCCTGCTCGTGGCAGGCGGTGTGAATGTCCGGCATCTGGCCGGCTAAAGCCTTCGTGTGGCTTAGTCTTCAGACTAGCTTCAACCCCAAGGGTTTAAAGTCCCTTCGTCGTTTGCTTGTAAGAAGCGGCCCGGAACGGCACTCTTTGAGGTCTTGGCTGACCGGATTTTTCGCTGGAGAACTGCTGATGACCGATATTGACGCACGCTTGCGCGAGGACGTTCACCTGCTGGGTGAGCTGTTGGGCAATACCATTCGTGAACAGTACGGGGATGGCTTTCTCGACAAGATCGAGCAGATCCGCAAGGGCGCCAAGGCGGACCGTCGCGGTTCGATGGACGCGGAGCTGAGGGCCAGCCTCAATCAGCTGAGCGAGGAAGAATTGCTGCCGGTCGCGCGCGCGTTCAACCAGTTCCTCAACCTGGCCAATATCGCCGAGCAGTATCAATTGATTCACCGCCGCGAAGAGTCGCAGCCGGCGCCGTTCGAAACGCGCGTATTGCCGGAGCTGCTCGCGCGTCTGCTGGCCGAGGGGCATAACCCCGAGTCGCTGGCCCGGCAATTGGGGCGACTGGAAATCGACCTGGTGCTGACTGCGCATCCCACTGAAGTGGCCCGTCGCACGCTGATCCAGAAATATGACGCGATCGCCGCGCAACTGGCCGCGCAGGATCATCGCGACCTCACCAGCGCCGAGCGCGAGCAGATTCAGGCAAAGTTGCAGCGCCTGATCGCCGAAGCATGGCACACCGAAGAAATCCGCCGCACCCGGCCGACGCCGGTCGATGAAGCCAAATGGGGCTTTGCGGTGATCGAACATTCGCTGTGGCAGGCCATCCCCAATTATCTGCGCAAGGCCGACAAGGCCCTGCACGACGCTACGGGCCTGCACCTGCCCATGGAGGCGGCGCCGATTCGCTTCGCCTCGTGGATGGGCGGCGACCGTGACGGCAACCCGAACGTGACGGCTGCCGTTACCCGCGAAGTCTTGCTGCTGGCGCGATGGATGTCCGCCGATTTGTTCGTGCGCGACATCGATCACCTGGCGGCCGAGTTGTCGATGCAGCAG
The DNA here is from genome assembly GCA_030856525.1 of Pseudomonadota bacterium. Classification (GTDB taxonomy): domain Bacteria; phylum Pseudomonadota; class Gammaproteobacteria; order Pseudomonadales; family Pseudomonadaceae; genus Aquipseudomonas. Next base: position 1,729 of record JALYPE010000744.1, read on the forward strand.
GCCAGCGACGCGCTTAAAGCCAAGGCCGGGGACAGCGCCGAACCCTACCGCGCGGTGCTCAAACAGCTGCGCGAACGCCTGCGCGCCACGCGTAGCTGGGCGCACGCCTCCCTGAGCAAAGCCACCGCCGTCAGCGCCGATGTACTGCAAGACAATCGCGACCTGCTGGATCCACTCGAGCTGTGTTACCAGTCGCTGCACGAATGCGGCATGGGTGTGATCGCGGACGGACCGCTGCTCGATTGCCTGCGTCGGGCCGTGACGTTTGGCCTGTTCCTGGTGCGCCTCGATGTGCGCCAGGATTCGACACGCCACTGCGCCGCCATGACCGAGATCACCGACTACCTGGGCCTGGGTCGCTACGAAGACTGGAGCGAAGAGCAGCGCATTGACTTCCTCTCGCGCGAATTGAATAACCGTCGGCCATTGCTGCCGGCGTATTTCAAACCGTCTGCCGACACCGCGGAAGTGCTCGCCACCTGCCGCGAAATCGCCGCGGCACCAGCCGCGTCGCTGGGTTCCTACGTGATTTCCATGGCGGGCGCCGCGTCCGATGTGCTGGCCGTGCAACTGCTGCTTAAAGAGTCCGGCGTGTTGCGGCCGATGCGCGTGGTGCCATTGTTCGAGACCCTCGCCGACCTCGATAACGCGGGGCCGGTGATCGAGAAGCTGTTGCTGCTGCCGGGTTATCGCGCGCGCCTGCACGGACCGCAGGAAGTGATGATCGGTTACTCCGATTCGGCCAAGGACGCCGGTACAACTGCAGCTGCATGGGCGCAGTACCGGGCGCAGGAGCGTTTGGTCGATATCTGCCGCGAGCAACAAGTCGAACTGCTGCTGTTCCATGGTCGCGGCGGCACCGTGGGTCGTGGTGGCGGTCCGGCACACGCGGCGATTCTGTCGCAGCCACCGGGATCGGTCGCGGGGCGTTTCCGCACCACCGAGCAAGGGGAAATGATTCGTTTCAAATTTGGTCTGCCGGACATCGCCGAACAAAATCTTAATCTGTACTTGGCCGCTGTCCTCGAAGCGACGCTGCTGCCACCACCGCCACCTGAGCCGGAATGGCGCCATCTGATGGACGAATTGGCGGCAGACGGTGTCAGCGCTTACCGCGCCGTGGTGCGCGAAAATCCGCAATTCGTCGAGTATTTCCGCCAGTCGACGCCCGAGCAGGAGCTGGGGCGCTTGCCACTCGGCAGTCGCCCGGCCAAGCGTCGCGCGGGCGGCATAGAGAGCTTGCGGGCGATTCCGTGGATTTTCGGCTGGACCCAGACACGCCTGATGCTGCCGGCCTGGCTCGGCTGGGAAGCGGCGCTGAGCAAGGCGCTGGAACGCGGCGAAGGCGAATTGCTGGGGCAGATGCGCGAGCAGTGGCCGTTCTTCCGCACGCGCATCGACATGCTGGAAATGGTCCTGGCCAAGGCCGACGCCGATATCGCGCAGTCCTACGATGAACGTCTGGTCGAGCCGGAACTGCTGCCTTTAGGTGCACATTTACGCGACCTATTGTCGCAGGCGTGCGCCGTCGTGCTTGGGCTGACTGGTCAGTCGCAACTGCTCGCGCACAGCCCCGACACCCTGGAATTCATCCGCCTGCGTAACACCTACCTCGACCCGCTTCATCTATTGCAGGCCGAGTTGCTGGCGCGTTCGCGGCAGCAGGAAGTCGCGCAGGGCAGCCCCGTGGAACAGGCGCTGCTGGTGTCTGTGGCGGGGATTGCCGCTGGATTGCGAAATACCGGCTAAGGTTTTGCCGGGGGCGCGCGGCACTCGGTAATGGGCTCGAGTGCCGTTTTTAATTGGCGTGGGAAGTACTGCCAAGCGACACTTAATGATGGGGTTGCGACTTGGTGCACCCCCTCGCAAGGTCACGCAAGGCGCGGGTTTCTCCGACTTTCGGCGGCTTGTGTGGTCCGGGCCTGCTGTGTATCTTGATCAGCCTTTGGCCGTTTGGGCGGTCACGACCCTGTTTTTTGAGATTGGCCCCACGAGGCGAATCCGTTGTTATCTATATAAAAATTTGAGGAGCACATCGATGCGCGTCATTCTGCTGGGAGCTCCCGGGGCCGGAAAAGGTACTCAGGCAAAGTTCATCACCGAAAAGTTCGGCATCCCGCAAATCTCCACCGGCGACATGCTGCGTGCTGCTGTCAAGGCCGGCACCGAGCTGGGCATCAAGGCCAAGAGCATCATGGATGCCGGCGGTCTGGTCTCCGATGATCTGATCATCGCGCTGGTCAAGGATCGTATCGCTCAGTCCGACTGCGCCAACGGTTTCCTCTTCGACGGTTTCCCGCGCACCATTCCACAGGCCGAAGCGCTGGTTGATGCCGGTGTGGAGCTGGACCACGTCGTCGAAATCGCCGTCGATGACGAAGAGATCGTTCAACGCATCGCCGGTCGTCGTGTGCACGAAGCCAGCGGTCGCGTGTATCACACCGTCTACAACCCGCCGAAGCTGGCCGGCAAAGACGACATCACCGGTGAAGCACTGGTACAGCGCAAGGACGACACTGAAGAAACCGTGCGTCATCGCCTTTCGGTCTATCACTCGCAGACCAAGCCGCTGGTTGAGTTCTATCAGAAGCTCTCCGCTGCAACCGATGGCAAGCCGAAGTACAGCCACATTGCAGGCGTCGGCTCGGTCGAAGCGATCACCGGCAAGGTGCTTGAAGCACTGAGCTGAGTACCGCTTGCTGTTCTACGGCCCGCTTGCGGGCCGTAGTTGTTTATACTGGCGCACTTTTTCCGACCTTACTTGTGGATACATCGATGAGCACCTTGCTGGCCCTGGACACCGCGACTGAAGCTTGCTCCGTTGCCTTGCTGCATGACGGCAAGGTTACGAGCCATTACGAGGTGATCCCGCGCCTGCACGCGCAGAAGTTGCTGCCGATGATCCAGCAACTGCTCGCCGACGCGGGCACCACCTTGCAAGCGGTGGATGCGATTGCATTTGGCCGTGGACCGGGCGCCTTTACCGGGGTGCGGATTGCAGTTGGCGTGGTGCAAGGGCTGGCGTTCGCGCTGGATCGTCCGGTACTTCCGGTATCAAACCTCGCCGTGCTGGCGCAGCGGGCTTATCGCGAGCACGGCGTCAGCCAGGTTGCTGCCGCAATCGATGCGCGCATGGATGAAGTGTATTGGGGTTGCTACCGTGAAACGGCCGGGGAGATGCGTCTGGTTGGCAACGAAGCAGTGTTGCCGCCGGAAGCGGCAGGACTGCCGGCCGATGCCAGCGGCGAATGGTTCGGCGCGGGCACCGGTTGGGGTTACGCCGAACGCATAGCCGTCAATCCGAGCGGGCAGGCGGCGCAAATGTTGCCCCACGCCGAAGACTTGCTG
>JALYPE010000748.1 GCA_030856525.1 Pseudomonadota bacterium
GGTCAGCCCCGAACTGGCCGCGCGTTTTCAGCCCGGGGACCATTTGCTGGTTGAACAGGTCAGCGGTGAATTGTTGCTGATCCCGGTGGCGGACCAGCAAGCGGCGACAGTTGCGATCGAGCGGGCCGAATGCGCGTTTCAGGCGATGTCAGGCGTTTCCGATGAAGCCATCAGCGAATTTTTTGACCGTTTCGCCCAGCGCCTGGAAGACCCGCAGTGTTGGGCGTTGATCGCAACCGCTAACTCCGCCGATATCGAGAGAGCGAAGGCACGCGGGCGATCGACCACGCGGCTGCTCGCCGACGAGCGCATGCGTCGCGACATGATCGCCGGCCTGCGGGCCTGGCGTGATGCGTCGGCATCGCGCGGCAAGGTGATCAGCAGTGTCGAGCACGACGGCTGGACCGTCGAGCAAGTAGTCGCGCCGCTGGGTATCGTCGCTTTCGTGTTCGAAGGTCGGCCCAATGTGTTTGCCGACGCTGCAGGTGTCTTGCGCACCGGCAACACCGCCGTGCTGCGAATCGGCAGTGATGCGTTGGGCACCGCTCAAGCGATCGTCGCCCACGCCTTGAATCCGGCGTTGGATGATGCCGGATTACCGGCTGGGGCGGTGTCGCTGGTGGACAGTGTCAATCATGCTGCCGGTTGGGCGATGTTTGCCGATCGACGTCTTTCACTGGCGGTGGCTCGCGGTTCGGGTCGCGCTGTCAGTCAGCTGGGCAGCATCGCGCAGCAGGCCGGCACGGCCGTCAGCCTGCACGGTACCGGTGGCGCGTGGTTACTGGCAGATCAGGACGCAGATGCCGGGCGCTTCGCCGCCGTGGTCCGCAACTCGCTGGACCGCAAAGTCTGCAACACCCTCAACGTCTGCTTGATCCACCACGACCGCGCCGCCGAGCTGGTGCCATTGTTTCTCGAGGCGCTGCAACAGGCCGGCGACGCACGAGGGCAGGGCTGCAAGTTGCACATCGTCGAAGGCAGCGAAACGTACCTGCCGAGTGATTGGCAAACCGCCAGCGTCGAGGTCTATCGCGCCGAAGGCTACCGGACCGAGCCTTTGGCCGAGTCGTTGCCGGAAGGGCAACTCGGTAAAGAGTGGGAATGGGAAGAGACGCCGGAAGTCAGCCTGAAAATTATCGACGACCTCGACAGCGGCATCGCTTTGTTCAACCGCTACAGTCCGCAGTTCACCGTGTCGCTGATCAGTGAAAACGCGGCGACTCAGGAACGCTTCTACAACGCAGTCAACGCGCCGTTCGTTGGCGATGGCGTTACCCGCTGGGTCGACGGTCAGTACGCCTTGAACAAGCCCGAGCTGGGACTTTCAAACTGGGAGAGCGGACGTCTTTTTGCCCGCAGTGCGATTCTTTCGGGCGATGGCGTGTTCACCATTCGCAGTCGGATGCGGCAGACCGACCTGTTGGTGAAACGCTGATTACTTGCTAAACGGGCGTCGAACGAGACATCGAAAACGCGGCTTCATCGCCGCGTCAGTCTTCCACTGACTCGCACACTCCGCTGGATGCTTTGCCCTTAGACGAGACTGCAACCGAGTCGTCATCGGCAATCAGGATTGTAAGGGTCACATCCGAGCCCTTGGCCTCGAAGCGGCGCTCATTGATGGCTTTGGTTTCGGCTTCCTGAGTACCGATCATTACAGCTCCATCCTGATCGGCCTGCACCAACAGTTTTCCAGGGCACTCAACTATGAATGACGGCACTCCCGGGACACTGTTCGCCTGAGCTGCATTAGCAGTAACCAATAACGCCATGATTGTCAGAACGGACTTCATCTCACATCTCCAAAGGCTCACTGCTGGACACTGTTAACAATAGCTGCATTTGCTGCGCAGACGACAAACAAAAAAGGCCCCGCTCGATCACTCGGGCGGGGCCTTTCAGCTATCGGGTGTATCAGTAGAAACGGTCAATCACCCGCGCTTCATTCTGGTTCTGCATCGAGGACCAGGCCTGTTTCAGCGTCTGCAGAACATTACCGATGAAGTCTTTATCAGCGGCGGCTTTCTTGCCGACATAACCCTGGCCGCGACGGTACATCTTCAATCGGGCCAGCAGGTTCTGGTTGTTCTGGTCGAACTCGGCTTCGTGGGCGTGCGGCGACAGGCAGTCGATGTGCACCTGACCCGATTTGCTGATCCACAGAATATGGCTGTCGTGGCTGTCTTTTTGCGCAGCGAACAGACGAGCGAGTTCATCGATAGTCGGTTGATTATTCAGATTCATCATGTAAACCCCTTGACCAGTGTGGTGA
>JALYPE010000774.1 GCA_030856525.1 Pseudomonadota bacterium
CTGCTACACAGTCCGTGGCGTGCATGAATTCATGTAGCAGCTGCCGAAAGCTGCGTCCGGCGCGGGCCCCAGTCGTTAGATTTTCATAACCAGCACGCGTCCCAGAGTGGGTAGTCGTGGACGCGGTTGACCAGGCCGGCATGGATCGGGTTGGCGACCACATATCTGGCTAAATCCTTCACATTCTGCTCACGTCGTACTGCGCGATCATGGTAGCCCTCTTGCCATAACCGCCCTCGCCGTCCCAATGCCTGATTGACTGCCAGGCTGCTGCGGGATTTGATCCGGCACATGAGTTGCGCAATGGATTTGTCGCGCAGCTCCACCAAACAATGCATGTGATCCGGCATTACAACCCACGCCAAAAAATCCGCGCAACCCTCCTCCTGCGCTGCACGAAGTTTCCGAACAACCAATCTCCCCAACCGCCAATCACAAAAAAACGGCTGCCGTTGATCAACGACAGCCGTTAACAGATAAACCCTCCCAATCTCCGAAAAACGCCCGATCCTCAGACGTCCCGCACTCGTAATTGCCCGCATTCCATTGCCTCCAATCCATTCCAGGGAGGCAAGAATCTACAGCGATACCAAACGCCCGACAGGCACCCAATCCTTACAAAACATGCCTCAACTCCCCGTGCGAATCTTGTTCCACAACCGCGTCCGGATCCGGTCGATGTTCAGCGGCATGGCCTCCAAGGCAAACAACTTGCCCATCATTTCCGGGCTCGGGTACACCTTGGTGTCGCTCTTGATTGCCGGATCGATCAGGCTGTCCGCCTGCTCGTTTCCGTTGGCGTAATGCACGTGGTTGGTGATGCTGGCGGTCACATCGGGGCGCAGCAGGTAGTTCATGAAGGCGTAGCCGGCCTTCTCGTCCGGCGCGTCAACCGGCATGGCGACCATGTCAAACCAGATTGGCGCACCTTCTTTGGGAATCGCGTAGCCGATTTCCACGCCGTTTTTGGCTTCCTTGGCGCGGCTATCCGCCTGCAGGATGTCGCCGGAGAAACCGACGGCCACGCAGATGTCGCCGTTGGCCAGGTCGCTGGTGTATTTGGACGAGTGGAAATAGCCGACGTAGGGGCGGACCTTCATCAGCAACGCTTCAGCCTTCTTGTAGTCTTCCGGGTTTTTACTGTGGTGCGGCAACCCCAGATAATTAAGGGCTGCGGGCAACATCTCCGGGCCGTTATCGAGAATCGCAACGCCGCACTTCTGCAGTTTTTCCATGTACTCGGGTTTGAAGATCAAGTCCCAGGAATCCACCGGCGCATTGTCGCCCAATACCTCTTTGACCTTGGCGACGTTGTAGCCGATGCCGGTACTGCCCCAAAGGTACGGGAAACCATGCTCGTTACCCGGATCGTTGGTCTGCAACGCCGTGAGCAACACCGGGTTGAGGTTTTTCCAGTTAGGCAGCTGGCTCTTGTCGAGTTTCTTCAGCGCCCCGCCTTGAATCTGTCGAGCCATGAAGTGATTGGACGGGAACACTACGTCATAACCGGATTTGCCGGTCATCAACTTGCCGTCCAGGGTTTCGTTACTGTCGTAGACGTCGTAGCTAAAGCCAATACCGGTTTCTTTCTGGAAATTCTTCGTGGTGTCCGGCGCAATGTATTCCGACCAGTTGTAGATTTTGACCGTCTCGGCCGCGTGACCGAGGGTCGCGACCAGTGCCAGTGGGGCCAGTGTCAGTGTCTTGCGATTCATGAGTCGATTCCTGTAGGTACTTTTGTCTTTTTTAGGGCTGGCAGGCAATCAAAGGATCAAGGTTCAAAAAATCAAAACGTAGCTCTTGCGCACGGTTTCCTGGATGTCCCAGATACCGAGGGTGTTGGCCGGCAACATCAGTGCGTCGCCAGCTTCTATGTGCAGAGTTTCGCCGTCGTCCGGGGTGAACGTGCAGCGCCCCTGAATGAAATGGCAGAACTCCTGGGCAACGATCTGCCGACGCCAGCGGCCCGGAGTGCATTCCCACACACCGGTTTCGACGCCATCGTCGCGTTCAACGCTGGTGGTCGACGCCACCGCGACCGGGGTGCCCAAGGGCACGGCCACCGGATTCGACTCCTGCAGTTCAAGGGTGGCGGTGTTTTTGAATTGGGTGATGCTCATAGGGTTACCTCGACGAAGCCTTTGGATGAAAAGCGCGTTGATTACTGCATGAAACCTTCCATGAACCCGGCCACGCGGGTGGACAACGTACGCCGCCACGGTGGGCTTGCCGGGTTGGCCAGCGTCTGGTCCTCGTGGACAAAGCTGCGGATGATCGCGTTGTAGCCGAGCCAGCGGCAGGGTTCCGGTTCCCAGGCCTTGAGCGCCTGGAGGCCGCCCTGAGTGATCACCCACGGTTGGCTGACCAGTTCGCTGTCGCGCTGCAGAATCAGGTCCGCCAGGGTTCGCCCGGCCAGGTTGCTCGCACCTACGCCTTCGCCGCCGTAACCGCCAGCGAGCGCAATGCCGCTCGCCTGGTCGCAGAGCATGTGCGGCTTGAACCGCCGTGACATTCCCAGGTTGCCGCCCCAGGCATGCGTAATGCGCACGTCCTTGAGTTGCGGAAACAGCTCGCTGAACAGGTAGCGGCGCAATTCGACTTCACTGGTGGTCAGGTCAAAGTCATGCCGCAACTTGCCGGCGAACTGATAGCCGCCGCGGGCGCCGAATACCAGACGGTTGTCGGCGGTGCGTTGCCCATAGGTGACTTGCCGGCTGCTTTCGCTGAACGCCTGGCCGTGGCTCAGACCGATAGCGTCCCAGGTCGCGGGAGGAAGTGGCTCGGTGGCCACAATCAGGCTCTGCACCGGCAGCTGATAGCGGCCCAGCGGTGGCAATGTCGTGGCGTAGCCTTCTACGGCGGGCACAACCCAGCGCGCCCGAACCTGAGCTTTGTCAGTACGCAAACTGCCCGAACGCCAATGGGTGACCGCACTGTTTTCGTAGATCTTGACGCCCAGACGCTCAACCGTCCTGGCCAGACCGCGCACCAGTTTTGCCGGATTCAGCGTGGCGACGTGCGGCGCGTAGATGCCGCCGTAAGTTTTCGCCACGCGGACCTTTTGCGCCAGTTGATCACGGTCGAGCCTGCGA
>JALYPE010000778.1 GCA_030856525.1 Pseudomonadota bacterium
TCCTACAGAACGGGGTTGCTTGGGTATTGTGGACGGGAACACGACCATGTTGATTTCAGTACAGGCACTGCGCGCGCTCGCAGCCTGGACGGTGGTTTGCCACCATTTCATGCAGATTTTTTTCGACTTCAAGGCTCGCGGCCCGATTGGTCAGCTGTTTATCGACAAGGGCGCTGTGGGCGTGGACATCTTCTTCGTCATCAGCGGTCTGGTGATTTTTCTGTCGACGGAAGGCAAGTCACTGCCCCCCGGACGTTTTCTGCTATACCGCTTGTTCCGCATCGTGCCGGCGTATTGGTTGTACACGGCGCTGATGGCGTTGCTGGTAGTGTTCGCGCAACCGATGGTGCCGGATCAAACGGTCGACTGGTCGCATTTCCTGCAATCGTTATTATTCATTCCTACCGCAAACCCGGGCGGCTACGGGATTTATCCGACGCTCAATGTGGGCTGGACCCTCAACTACGAAATCCTTTTCTACGTGCTGTTTGCCTGGGCACTGCTGTTTCGCCTGCAGCTTCGGCTGCTGATTGTGGCGGCGTTGCTGTTTGCAGTGTGTCAGGCGTGGACCGGCTACGGCTGGATCAGCCAGTTCTATCGCTCGGACATCGTTTACGAATTCCTATTGGGGATCGCGATCGGCATGATTTACCGGCGCGACTGGATCAAACCCGGTTTATGGCTGCCCTTGCTGGGGGTGGCTGGCGCACTGTTGGCGATTTATCACCTGCCGCCACAGCCGCGTTTTGTGAGTTGGGGATTGCCAAGCGCCGTGTTGGTCATGGCCTGCATGTCGCTGGAGCGTTTTTTCGAGCACAGTCGATTGTTCAAGCTGCTCGGCGATTGTTCCTACTCGGTGTATCTGATGCACGTGCTGGTGCTGTCCGCCGGTGGATTTATCGCACAGCGTTATGGCGTGAATCCTTACGTGATGTTCGCCGTGTGCGTCGCGACGATTGGTCTTGGGTCCTGGGCAAGCTATATCTGGGTGGAAAAGAGCAGCTATCGGTGGCTTAAAGCCAGAATTGACGACAAAACCTCTAAAGATGGCGAGCTGGCGCTTTCCCGACAAAAATACTAGGACTTTGTCCGGCGCGATGATTGGCGTAAACTGCGCCCAAGCCTGCGAGGAGTTTCCATGACCGCTATTACTATTACTGACGCCGCCCACGATTACCTGGCTGATCTGCTTTCCAAGCAGAACACCCCGGGCATCGGCATCCGCGTTTTCATCACCCAGCCTGGCACCCAGTACGCAGAAACCTGCATTGCCTACTGCAAGCCGGGCGAAGAAAAACCTGAAGACACCGCGCTGGGGCTGAAAAGCTTCACTGCCTATATCGATTCATTCAGCGAAGCATTTCTGGATGACGCGGTCGTCGACTACGCCACCGACCGCATGGGCGGCCAACTGACCATCAAGGCGCCGAACGCCAAAGTGCCAATGGTCAACGCCGACAGCCCGGTCAACGAGCGCATCAATTACTACCTGCAGACCGAGATCAATCCTGGTCTTGCGAGCCATGGCGGTCAGGTCAGCCTGATCGACGTGGTTGACGATGGCATTGCCGTGCTGAAGTTCGGCGGCGGTTGCCAGGGCTGCGGTCAGGCCGACGTGACCCTTCGCGAAGGCATTGAGCGCACCTTGCTCGAGCGCATTCCCGAGTTGAAGGGTGTACGTGACGTGACAGACCATACGCAGAAAGAAAACGCCTACTACTAAGGTGTTCGCTGCAGACACGAAAAAACGGCACCCGTGAGTGCCGTTTTTTTATGGGTCGATTATCTGTGAGTGGCGGGATCGACCTGTGGCGAGGGGGGCTTCCGTGAAGAGGGGATGCTTATCTGTGGCGAGGGGATTTATCCCCGTCCGGCGGCGAAGCCGTCGCAAAACCTGCTTGCGGGCAATGCCTGTAGGAATGAAGGGGGCCGCTTCGCAGCCCGACGGGGATAAATCCCCTCGCCACAGATAAACCCCCTCGCCACAGACTCTGCCAGGCACAAATCCATCGCCTCGCCACAGGTTGCGCATGGCTCAGGGGCGATACAGATGCGCATGCCCGGCGCGATACAGCGAGGACTCGCTGAACTGATCACTGCCCAGTACCCGACCCACCAGAATCAACGCTGTGCGGCGAAATCCCTTGGCTGCAACTTTCTCGGCAATATCCGCCAGCGTGCCCACCACCCAATCCTGATCCGGTCACGTCGCTCGGTGGATCACCGCGATGGGGCAGTCAACGCCGTAATGCGGCAGCAATTCCAGCAAAATCTTATCAAGATGATTGACCCCCAGATGGATCGCCATGGTCGCGCCATGCTGCGCAAGATTGCCCAGTTCTTCACCGGCCGGCATCGCGGTCTTGTCGGCATACCGCGTCAGAATCACGCTTTGCGATACGTCCGGCAGCGTCAGTTCAGCGCCTAACAGCGCCGCGCACGCTGCTGTCGCGGTCACGCCGGGAATGATTTCGAACGGGATGTCGAGCTCGCGCAGGTAACGAATCTGCTCCCCGATGGCGCCGTACAGGCTTGGGTCGCCGGAATGCACGCGCGCAACATTCTGACCTTGGGCATGCGCGCTCTTGATCAGCTCGACGATCTGTTCCAGGTGCAACTCGGCGCTGTTTATCACGTGTTCCGCCTGATGGCCCTCGAGGACAGCGGCCGGGACCAGCGAGCCGGCGTAGATGATCACCGGGCAACTGCGGATCAGCCGTTGGCCCTTGACGGTGATCAATTCCGGATCGCCGGGACCTGCGCCAATGAAGTAGACGGTCATCGTCGGTTCCTGTCAGAAAGAAGGCTGGGCAACGCTTCAGATGAAGTTTGCTCATGATCAAAGATGGAAGTTATCGCGGTTTCTACGCTGTGCAGGCCAAAGCGAGTGTGGCTTGGGCGTATTTCTGCCGACATATCAGCAATTTCGCCGGTGCCTGGTTCAACTGCTCGGCCAGCGCCAGCGCTGCACTTTCCGCTACCCCGTAACAGCCGGTGCGCTCGAACGCTATGTCTGAGCGGTGGCTGAGTTGCAGCTGATAACGGGACAGTTGTTCGCTGCTGAAATACGTCAAGGGCAACGCCAGCTGGTCGGCCAGTTCAATCAGGCCCGCTTCCTCACGCTTCAAATCGATACTAGCCAAGGCCTTGATCTGATGAAGCCCGATCTGGTGCGCTTGCAGGGCCTGATCCAGCAGGGCCCGCAGTGTGCCGACCGGGCAGCCGCGCTGGCAGCCCAGGCCGACCACTAATGTCGGCGCTGCGCTGGCGTCTGTCATGCGTCGTATTGGCCAGCGGTTTTACGGCGGAACAACCAGGCACTGATCAGGCCCAGGGCCAGCCAGAAGGCGATGTTGGTCAACTGCGAAGCTATTTTGAACTGTGATTCCAGCGCTTCGGGGGCGAGCATCGAATGCACTTCCGGCTGTGGTGCGCCGATCACGTGCGGGACGGCAAGGATAGCCAAGCCCAGAACCTTCATCAGCCAGTGACGGCTGAACACGATCAAGGCGATGCCGACTGCGGTGGAAGCAGCGGTGCAGATCCACCAGACCTGGCGCTGGGCCAGATCGGCGGCGGCCGTACCCGGTAACTCCGGTGGCAGGCCCAGTGTCGGCGCCAGCACGAAGGTCGCGTAACCGGCCAGACCCCAGAGCAGGCCCTGAGCGGTTTTGGTCGGCGCGCGCAGGGTGTAAAGACCGGCGAGCATCAGGGCAAAACCGACGGCCACGACCAGGTTCCCACCGGTGGTAGCCAGCACGCGCTGCAAGCCATCTTGTGGTTCCCACGCTTCGCCATCGTGGCTGTGTGCGGCCGCACCGGCAGCGTGTTCGTGAAGTTCAACGGTAGCCGGTTCGGATTTTTCGTAGGTTTCGGCCTGGGTAATCAGCGGCGAAACCCAGAAACTTTGCAGCAGTGTCAGCAACAGGGCGGCCAGCAGCCCGGAAAAACCTGCCGTTTGCGCGATACGCTTGATCATGTCGGCAGGTCTCAATGGCACGGGAAGGCAGCGCTGTGACGGGTATCGTGCGCGGCATTGTGGACCGCTTCAATGTGTGAGAAACCGGCGAAATACACCAGGAATACGCCAAGGATTGATGCACAGACGGCAGCAGTCAGGCGTTGGGTCAGGGTTGTGGTGGTGCTTTTATCGGCAGTGCTGCCGGTGCTGCTGATGGTCGACATGGCGCTTCCCTCTGGTCTGTCAGCGGGTGATTAGAGCGCATGAAATCCCTGCGGGTCTGGCACGCAGAGGCTCGAACAGCGCCCGCCCACCGCGGGTTTGTCATTCAGCGAACGAAACGATCACTGTGTGTTGCGGGCCGGTCTCCGGGCTCACGAGGGGTTTGGCGTTAGCCAAAACCTGCAAGCACCACCTTCCCATGCCGTTACCCGACACAGTGGATCTGACGCTTCGCTCGCTTACCGTTGCGGGGGCAGCACCGGACTGACATGGCCTTGAGTAAAGCACATGATTCACCGGTTTCCCGTTTCACCCTGTGAAGGGCACCCGTAACAAAGCGTGTAGGAGAGCATGGGCGGGGGTTTGGCGTCAATTGACAAGCGTTCTCAACGCTGTGGCGAGCGACATTCTGAGGCGGGAGGATTTAACGGCGGCGAGGAGATTTATCTGTGGTGAGGGGGCTTATCTGAGGTGAGGGGATTTATCTGTGGTGGGGGGCTTATCTGTGGTCAGGGGATTTATCTGTGGTGGGGGGATTTATCTGTGGTGAGGGGATTTATCCCCGTTGGCTGCGTAGCGGCCCCTCCATTTTTTCAGGCGGACCTTGCAAGCAGGGCTTACGACGGCTTCGCCGCCGGACGGGGATAAATCCCCTCGCCACAGTTAAAACCCTCTACCACAGTTGAACCCCTTCACTACAGTTGAACCCCTTCACCACAGATAAATCCCTTCACCACAGGAATAGCAACATTGACCCGCTTCCACGCGATGCGTAGCCTTGAGCCTTCGAGGTTCTTCGGCATTTGTCGAAGCTAAGAAGGGAACGCGGTCAATGCCGCGGCTGCCCCCGCAACTGTGAAC
>JALYPE010000779.1 GCA_030856525.1 Pseudomonadota bacterium
GGTCAATACGCCAGCAAGGGTGACGTGATCTTCCAACTGGTACCGCGCAACAGCGAAGCCAACGTTGAAGCCCGCTTCACCTACCGCCAGTTCGCCGACGTGCGTCCGGGCTCTGCGGTCAGCTTCCAGATCGCCGGCGAAGACACCGTCCGCACCGGCAAGATCGTTAGCAGCACCAGCCTGAAAAGCGCAGACCTGTCTTCCGACATCCGCGTCCTGATCCAGCCGGACGAGCCACTGGACAGCAAGTTCGCCGGTCGCCCGGTTGAAGTGAATAGCGATCGCGGCCCTAACCTGAACTGGCTGATCGACAAAGCCATGGCTTCCGGTCTTTAAGTCGAGGACATGCCTGTGACGATTCCATTTATCCTCAGAACACCGCAATCCCTGTGGGAGCGAGCCTGCTCGCGATGGGATCGGCGCGATCTGTCTGAAGCATCTCTACGCGTGAACCGCCAGCAGACTGGCGTTCACAAAGGTTATGCGTTGTGTGCAGTGGCGTTGGCCGTCAGCCTGGCCGGTTGCGCCGGTCTGCCCGACCAGCGTCTGGCCAACGAAGCCCTCAAGCGCGGCGACACCGCGCTGGCGGCGCAGAATTATCAGCAACTGGCCGACCTCGGCTACAGCGAGGCCCAAGTGGGCCTGGCCGATATCCAGGTCGACAGTCGTGACCCGGCGCAGATGAAACAGGCCGAGGCGACTTACCGCGCTGCGGCCAGCGTTTCGCCGCGGGCCCAGGCTCGCCTGGGTCGTCTGCTGGTGGCCAAACCCGGCTCCACCGAAGCCGAACAGCACGAAGCCGAAGGCCTGTTGAAAAAAGCCACGGCCGCAGGCGAAGGCAACACGCTGATCCCGCTGGCGATGCTCTACCTGCAATACCCGCACAGTTTCCCCAATGTCAACGCGCAACAGCAGATCAGCCAATGGCGCGCTGAAGGCAAGCCGGAAGCGGGTCTGGCCCAGGTGCTGCTCTACCGCACCCAGGGCACTTACGACCAGCATTTGGACGAAGTCGAAACCATCTGCAAAGCCGCGTTGATCAGCACCGATATCTGCTACGTCGAACTGGCCACGGTTTACCAGAAACAAGGCAAACCTGAGCAGCAAGCCGAGTTGATCAAGCAGATGCAGGCCGGCTACAGCCGTGGCACCGTTTCCGCGCAACGCGTGGACAGTGTTGCGCGCGTGTTGGGCGACGCAACCCTGGGCAAGACTGACGAAAAAACTGCTCAGGCGCTGCTGGAAGACATTGCTCCGGGTAACCCCGCTTCGTGGGTGAGCCTGGCGCAATTGCTCTACGACTTCCCGGAACTGGGCGATGTCGATCAGATGATGAAGTACCTCGACAACGGCCGCGCTGCGGATCAACCGCGCGCTGAACTGTTGCTTGGCAAACTGTACTACGAAGGCAAAATGGTACCGGCGGACGCCAAACAGGCCGAAGCTCATTTCCAGAAAGCCGTTGGCCGCGAAGTGGCCGCCGATTACTACCTCGGCCAAATCTATCGTCGCGGTTACCTCGGTCAGGTCTATCCGCAAAAAGCGCTGGACCATTTGCTGACCGCTGCACGCAATGGTCAGAACAGCGCCGACTTCGCTCTTGCCCAGTTGTTTTCCCAAGGCCGGGGCACCAAGCCCAATCCGCTGAATGCCTACGTGTTCAGCCAATTGGCCAAGGCCAATAACACCCCGCAGGCCACCGAGCTTGCACTAACACTTGAAGCCCAATTGCCGCCTGCCCAACGTGCCGAGGCCCAACGCCTGTTGAAACAAGAACAGGCCGTTCGTGGCACCTCGAGCCAGAACACGCTGGAACTGCACGCCCTGAAAGAAGAAGAAGGCGAGGAAGCCCTATGAAGTTGAACCCATTTGTGAAGGCCGGTATCGGCCTGACGTGCGCTTTGCTGTGGTCGTGCCCGACCCTGGCGGCATTGACCGAATCCAAAAATTTCGGTCTGGATGTGAAAATCACCGGCCAGTCCGAAGACGACCGTGACCTTGGCACAGCCAGCGGCGGCGACGTCAGCGGCGTCGGCCTTGACCTGCGTCCATGGATTTACGGCGAACGTGGTGCGTGGAGCGCCTACGCGATGGGCCAGGCTGTCACGTCGACCGACATCATCGAAACCGACACCCTGCAGCAGTCTGACGACAGTGCCACCCAGGCCACTCAAAACAGCGATCGCGAGACCAAGAAAAACTACTTGGCCATGCGTGAATTCTGGATTGGCTACCGCGGCCTCACCCCGTACCCGGGCGAGCAGTTGAAGCTGGGTCGTCAACGCCTGCGCAATGACGACGGCCAATGGCGCGACACCAACATCGAAGCCCTGAACTGGACCTTCGACACTACCCTGTTGCGCGCTAACGTCGGTGTTGCCGAACGCTTCAGCGAATACCGCACTGACCTCAAAGAGCTCTCGCCGCAAGACGAAGATCGCCTGCACCTCTACGCCGATGCCGCCTATCAATGGATGCCGGGCAATTGGGTCGGCATTCGCGGTCATCAAACCTATGATGACGGCAAACTCGACTACCCGGAACCGGGTGTCGCTGGTGATTCGCTGGACAAAAAACAGAACGGTGATATCAGCTGGCTCGGCCTCACTGCCGACAGCGATGCCTACAACTACCGCAACACCAACACCCTCAATTACTGGGGCAGCATCACCGGTATGAGTGGCGACACCGATACGGTCAACGCACTGAACGCCGATGGCACGCGCCCGACCGAAGCCAAGCGTGGTGAAGATCTCAACGGCTGGGCCACGGATATCGGTGTACGTCTGCGCCTCGATCCGCAATGGCAAGTCGGCGCCGCCTATGCCCGCGCCAGCGCCGAATACCAACAGAACGGCCTGGAAAGCAACCGCTCGAACTACACCGGCACTCGCTCGCGGGTTCACCGTTTCGGCGAAGCCTTCCGCGGCGAAATGAACAACATGCAAACCGCGACGCTGTTCGGTTCGTGGATGCTCAACGACGATTACGACGCCAGCCTGGTCTACCACAAGTTCTGGCGTGTAGACGGCAACAAGCCGGTCGGCAGCAATGGCATCAACGCCGTTGAGAACAATACCGATCCAACCGGGGCGATTCTCTCGACCTCGTCGCTGCCGCTGCAGGATGGCGAGAAAGACCTTGGTCAGGAAGTGGACCTGGTGGTCACCAAGTACTTCAAGCAAGGCTTGCTGCCAGCCGCATTGAGCCAGTCGATCGATGAGCCTTCGGCCCTCGTGCGCTTCCGTGGCGGTGTGTTCAAGCCGGGCGATGCTTACGGCAAAGAAGTCGATTCGTACATGCACCGCGCGTTTGTCGACGTGATCTGGCGCTTCTGATGCAAACCGCGAAGGGAGTTCCTCACATGAACAGACCAAAGAGAGGCTCGTTGACCTTGCTGGCCGGCGCGATGCTGCTGGCAAGCTCGGCCGCCTTCGCCAAAGTGGAACCGGCCAAGCCGGTCACCATGGCAAAAGAACTGCAGGCAGCCAAGACGTACACCGTCAGCAGCGCTCCGACTGCGCCGCTGGACTTGGCGAAACCGGTCATGCCCGATATCACGGGCTACACCGACCAGGCCATCGCCGCGAAGATCGTTCGCACCAAGGTCGGCAAGGTCAGTGTGCGTCGAATGATGCAGGAAAACGCGCTCAAGGATTTCATCGGCGGTGACAACAAGATGGCCGAATGGGTAGTGCGTCAGCACGGCATCCCGCAGGCGATCTTCATCGATGACGGTTACATGAACCTCAAGGACCTGGTGAAGAAGGTGCCCAAGCAGTACCTCAGCGAAACCTCACCAGGCGTATTCCTGGCGAAGTTGCCGATTGTGGTTGGCCAGAAAGGCATCCTTGAAATCGACAAGCAGACTCAAGAACTGCGCCTGTCCGAAGAGGCCGGTTCATTCCTGGTCAACGACGGCCAGCTGTTTGTGCGTGATACCAAAATCACCGGCTGGCGTGAAAAGGCCAACGGCCCGGCAACGTTCAAGTCGGCGAATTCGTTCCGTCCGTTCCTGCTGGCCTGGGGCGGTACCGAGACCTATATCTCCAACAGCAAGATGGCCAGCTTCGGCTACGCCAACAGTAAGTCCTACGGCGTCAGTATTTCCCAATACACGCCGAACATGGCCAAGGTGCTCAAGCGTCCTGATCCGAGCGGCTGGATCATCGATTCCGAGTTCTCGGACATGTGGTACGGCTTCTACTGCTACGAAACCCGCGACTTCATCGTCAAGGGCAACACCTACAAAGACAACATCGTGTACGGCATCGACCCGCATGACCGTTCCCACGGTCTGATCATTGCCGACAACACCGTTTACGGGACCAAGAAGAAGCACGGGATCATTATTTCCCGTGAGGTCAACGACAGCTTCATCTTCAACAACCGCAGCTACGACAACAAGTTGTCGGGCCTGGTGATCGACCGTAACAGCGTGAACAACATCATTGCCTACAACGAGATCTACAAGAACCACACGGACGGCATCACGCTCTACGAGAGTGGTGACAACCTGCTGTACGGCAACAAAGTGATCAGCAACCGCCGCCACGGTATTCGGGTTCGTAACAGCGTCAACATTCGCCTTTACGAAAACCTCTCCATGGCCAACGGTCTGACCGGCGTCTACGGCCACATCAAAGACCTGAGCGACACCGACCGCGACTTCAAGCTCGATCCGTTCGATGCCCAGGTTTCGTTGATCATCGTTGGCGGCGAACTGGCCGGCAACGGCAGCGGCCCGCTGTCCATCGACTCACCTTTGAGTGTCGAGTTGTATCGCGTGTCCATGCTCGCTCCGACCAAATCCAGTGGCATCAGCTTCACCGGGATTCTTGGCGAGCGTCAGGACGAAATTCTTGACCTGCTGGTGCGCCAGCAGAAAGCCGTGCTGATCGACCCTGTCGAACGCCAGACCGACCTGCAGGACTGAGGATAATTTTATGCACCCACACTTGATCAAATTACTCAGCCTGTCGGCCCTGACCGCCGGGATTCTCGCGGCCAGCACCGGCGCTCGCGCGGATGAAGTCCAGGCGCCGAAATTCACTGCCGAGCCGTGCTGCAACCTGTGCCCGGCCGCCCACGACGCGAAGAATTACGCCACGCGTTATCAGCAGAACTTCACCACGCTGGTGCAGGCTCAGGGCGATTGGCTGTTCCGTACCCAGGAAGATTTGCGCACCGAGTTCAACACCACGCCCGAAGGCTACAAACGCATGCAGCAGTTGCACGATGCGTTCAAAAGCAAAGGCGTGGAACTGGTGTTGGTTTACCAGCCGACCCGTGGTCTGGTGAACCGCGACAAGCTGAATCCGAAGGACAAGGCCGCCTTCGATTTCGACAAGGCACTGAAGAACTACAAAACCATGCTCGGCCGCTTGGCCGCCATGGGCTATGTCGTGCCGGACTTGTCGCCACTGACTAACGAATCGCTGCCAGAAACCCTGCCCGCCCACGATTTCTACTTCCGTGGCGACCAGCACTGGACGCCTTACGGTGCTCAGCGCACGGCGAAAATCGTCGGTGAAAAGGTCAAGCAGCTTCCGGCCTTCGCCGACATTCCCAAGCGTGAATTCGAGACCCACAAGTCGGGTCGCATGGGCAAGACCGGAACATTGCACAACATGGCCGGTCAACTCTGTGGCACCAGCTACGCGGTCCAGTACATGGACCAGTTCACCACAGAGCCAAAAGGCGAAGCCGGCGACGGCGACCTGTTCAGCGATTCCGGCAATCCGGAAATCACCCTGGTCGGCACCAGCCACAGCGGCAAGAACTACAACTTCGCCGGTTTCCTCCAGGAGGCCATCGGCGCTGACATCCTTAACGTGGCGTTCCCCGGCGGTGGCCTGGCAGGTTCGATGCTGCAGTACCTGGGCAGTGAAGAGTTCCAGACCAAGCCGCCGAAGATTCTGATCTGGGAATTCTCGCCGCTTTACCCCCTCGACCAGGAAAACATGTACCGCCAGGTGATGTCGCTGCTGGATAACGGCTGCGAGGGTAAGGCTGCTGAACTGACCGCCAGCAAGACTTTGAAACCGGGCAAGAACGAAGTGATGGTCAACAGCAGCAACCTGAACCTGCAAAACGGCAACCATCAGCTCGACATCCGCTTCGCCGATACATCGGTGAAAACCTTGCAAGCCACCCTCTGGTACATGAACGGTCGCCACGAGGACATCAAGCTGGAAAAACCGGAAACCTCCGAAACTGACGGGCGTTTCGCCTTTGAGATGCGTACGGATACCGACTGGGCCTCGCAGAACCTGCTGGCTGTCGAAATCCAGGGCCCGCAACCGGGTGCCGCACCTCAGAAAGTCGAAGCGAAAATCTGCAAACGCAACGTATTCCCGGGCGCTGGGCTGAAAACTGCTCAGGCCGGGCAATGAGGCAACTATGCAAACCCGAACTTTGAAAAGATTGCTCGCGCCCTCCCTGCTGACACTGGCGATGTTCGCCGGTGCCACTCAGGCCGCCGCGCCACTGCGCCCGCCACAGGGTTACTTTGCGCCGATCGAGAAAGTCAAAACCGGCGACCACAAGGATAGCTGTGACGCGACGCCAACGCCGTACACCGGTTCGCTGGAATTTCGCAGCAAATACGAAGGTTCGGACAAAGCTCGTTCGACCCTGAACAAGCAGTCGGAAAAAGCCTTCCGCGAGAGCACCGCCGACATCACCAAAATCGAGCGCGGCACCAGCAAGCGCGTCATGCAGTTCATGCGCGACGGTCGCCCGGAACAGCTCGAATGCACGCTGAACTGGTTGACCGCCTGGGCCAAGGCCGATGCGTTGATGTCCAAGGAGTTCAACCACACCGGCAAGTCCATGCGCAAATGGGCGCTGGGCAGCATGGCGTCTGCGTACATCCGCCTGAAATTCTCGGAGTCGCAACCGCTGGCCAACCGGCAGCAAGAGGCGCAGTTGATCGAAGCCTGGTTCAGCAAGATGGGCGATCAGGTGGTCAGCGACTGGGACAATCTGCCGTTGGAAAAAACCAACAACCATTCGTACTGGGCAGCCTGGTCAGTAATGGCAACCTCGATCGCCACCAACCGTCGTGACCTGTTTGACTGGGCCGTTAAGGAATACAAGGTTGGCGCCAATCAAGTCGATGCCGAAGGCTACCTGCCGAATGAATTGAAGCGTCAGCAGCGCGCCCTCGCCTATCACAACTACGCCCTGCCGCCGCTGGCGATGATCGCCAGTTTCGCTCAGGTCAATGGTGTGGATCTGCGTCAGGAAAACAACGGCGCACTGAAACGTCTGGGTGAGCGTGTGCTCTCCGGCGTTGAAGACCCGGATGATTTCGAGAAGAAAAACGGTGAGAAACAGGACATGACCGACTTGAAAGTCGACTCTAAATTCTCCTGGCTCGAACCGTACTGCACGCTCTACACGTGTTCACCGGACGTGCTGGAAATGAAACACGAGATGCAGCCGTTCAAGACATTCCGCCTGGGGGGTGACCTGACCAAGGTCTACGACCCGGCGAGTGAGAAAAACAAAGGCTCTTAAGGCTTGGAACTGTTCAATGTGGCGAGGGGGCTTGCCCCCGTAAACCGGTAAACGCGATAGGTGTGAATGACCGCGTTGTCGGGTTTTGGGGGGGCGCTGCGCTCCCCAACGGGGGCAAGCCCCCTCGCCACAGGATTAGTGCATCGCCCAAGTTTCTGAGTGAGTGTCCCCCCGGTTTTACGGTGGGGGGTTTGGGGGGGCTGCGGCCCTTGACTGTTGGTTAAAACTGGAGAGATCGGGATGGTATTTTCATCCAACGTGTTCCTGTTTCTGTTCTTGCCGATCTTTCTCGGCATGTACTACTTGAGCGGAATACGCTATCGCAACCTGCTGCTGCTGCTGGCCAGCTACGTGTTCTACGCCTGGTGGCGAGTGGACTTTCTTGCGCTGTTCGCAGCCGTCACGCTGTGGAACTACTGGATCGGTCTGAAGGTTGGCGCCGCTGGCGTACGGACCAAACCGGCACAGCGCTGGCTGCTGCTCGGCGTGGGCGTTGACCTGTGCATTCTTGGCTACTTCAAGTACGCCAACTTCGGCGTCGACAGCATCAACGCGATGATGACCTCGGTCGGCCTGTCGCCGTTCATCCTGACCCACGTGCTGTTGCCGATCGGTATCTCGTTCTACATCTTCGAGTCCATCAGCTACATCATCGACGTCTACCGCGGTGACACGCCGGCAACGCGCAACCTGATCGACTTCGCCGCATTCGTCGCGATCTTCCCGCATCTGATTGCCGGCCCGGTCCTGCGTTTCCGCGACCTCGCCGACCAGTTCAACAACCGCACCCACACCGTCGACAAGTTCTCCGAGGGCTGCACGCGGTTCATGCAGGGTTTCATCAAGAAGGTCTTCATCGCCGATACCCTCGCGGTGGTGGCCGACCATTGCTTCGCCCTGGAGAACCCGACCACGGGCGACGCCTGGCTGGGCGCCCTGGCCTACACCGCGCAACTGTATTTCGATTTCTCCGGCTACAGCGACATGGCCATCGGCCTGGGCTTGATGATGGGTTTCCGTTTCATGGAAAACTTCAAACAGCCGTACATCAGCCAGTCGATCACCGAGTTCTGGCGTCGCTGGCACATCAGCCTCTCCACCTGGTTGCGTGACTACCTGTACATCACGCTGGGCGGTAACCGTAAAGGGACGCTGATGACCTATCGCAACCTGTTCCTGACCATGTTGCTCGGTGGTCTGTGGCATGGCGCGAACATCACTTATGTGATCTGGGGCGCCTGGCACGGCATGTGGCTGGCGATTGAAAAAGCCGTCGGCCTGAACACCTCGCCGCGCAGCATCAACCCGATCCGCTGGGCTTTCACTTTCCTCTTGGTGGTGATGGGCTGGGTAATCTTCCGCGCAGAAAACCTGCACGTCGCCGGCCGCATGTATGGCGCGATGTTCAGCTTCGACCAATGGTCGCTGTCGGAACTCACTCAGGCCAATCTCACCGGCCTGCAAGTGGCGACGATGTTCGTGGCGTACGCCACCCTGGCGTTCTTCGGCATTCGTGATTTCTACACCAATCGGCCACCGGTCAAGAGCACCGCGGACGTCAAGGTCGAGGCCGATGGCCCTGCTACTGCGACGCCTGGGATGATCAAAGCCGTACCGGGCGACAACCCGGCCAGCATCCACGAACCGGGCTACACCGTTGGCGTTGAAGCCACCGTGCAGCCGGCCTACTGGACTGCAGACTGGTCCCGTTATGTGATGCGCACGCTGGTACTGGTGCTGTTCATCGCCTCGATTTTCAAACTCTCGGCGCAAAGCTTCTCGCCGTTCCTTTACTTCCAGTTCTGAGGGATCTGACTATGACCCGCTCATTACGCCTCTTCTACATCGCCTTGTTCATGGTGACGCTGATCGTCCTCGGCCTGTGGTCGACGCGCAGCTTCTTCGGCTTCAGCACCAACGCCGATGCGACCGTGCTCAACGGTCGCTGGGCCAAGGCCGTCGAGACGCATTACGACGAAGAGTTTCCGATCAAACGCCTGGGCACCAACCTCTGGGCCGCGCTGGATTACAAACTGTTCAACGAAGGTCGTCCGGGCGTCGTGCTCGGTCATGATCAGTGGTTGTTCAGCGACGAAGAATTTGATCCGATTGTTAACGAAGAATTGAACCTGCAAGGCAATTACGCGCTCGTAGAAGGCGTTCGTCAGGAATTGAAAAACAAAGGCGTGAAATTGGTGATGGCGATCCTGCCGGCCAAGACGCGCTTGTACCCGGAACACTTGGGCGACGTGAAGCCTTCGAGCATTCACGCCAACCTTTACCAAGACTTCCACGCTCATGTGGCGGCCAACAAGATCATCGCCCCTGACCTGCTCGTCCCGTTGCAACAGGGCAAGCTCAACGGTCAGCAAGTGTTCCTGCGCACCGACACTCACTGGACTCCGGACGGCGCACAAATCGCCGCTCAGACCTTGGCTAAAACCATTGCCGAACAAACCCCTCTCAGTGGCGAGCCGCAACGCTTTGTCACCGAGCCGGCAGAGGAAGTAACACACAAAGGTGACCTGCGCCTGTTTCTGCCACTGGACCCGCTGTTCGAAAACATGATGCCGCCCACCGAGCCGTTGCAGAAGCGCAACACAGTGCTTGCCGAGGGTCAGGCTATTGGCGATGACGCGATGTTCTCCGACACCGAAGTGCCCGTAGCACTGATCGGCACAAGCTACAGCGCCAACCCGAACTGGAACTTCGTCGGAGCACTGAAAGAAGCGCTGCACAGCGATGTGGTGAATTACGCCGAAGACGGCCACGGCCCGATCCAGCCAATGCTCAGTTACCTGAAAAGCGATGCTTTCAAGAACAGCCCGCCACAGGTGCTGATCTGGGAGTTTCCTGAACGTTATCTGCCTGTGAACAACGATATTGGCGACGCCGACCCGAATTGGGTCGCAGAGCTCAAAGAAGCTGGCGCGCGCCAACAAAACGTAGCCGCAAACACAAAATCCGAGACGCCCGACCGGGCGCAAAACTGAAAGAGAGAGGTACTCACATGACTTTCACTACTACTCCTCGCCGTCTCGCCAAGACCTTCGCACTCGTTGCAGGCATGAGCGTGTTGTCCCTGCAAGCCTTCGCCGGCGATGCAGCACTCTACGGCCCGACTGCACCGAAAGGCTCAAGCTTCGTACGTGTCTACAACGCTGCCAACGCTGAAGTCAGCGCTACTGTCGGCAGCACCAACCTGGCCGACGTCGCGCCGCTGTCCAGCACCGACTTCAGCTTCATGCCGGGCGGCGACTACAGCGCCAAGGTCGGTAGCCAGACCCTGCCGGTGAAACTCGCAGGCGACCACTATTACACATTGGTCAACAACGCCAGCGGCGCGCCGCAACTGATCGAAGAGCCGCCGTTCCGGAACAAGCAGAAATCCCTGGTTCGCGTACAGAACCTGAGCGACAAGGCACTGACTCTGAAGACCGCAGACGGCAAGACCGAAGTGGTCAAGACCGTCGCTGCCAAAGGCCGTGGCGAGCGTGAGATCAACCCGGTGAAGGTCAGCCTGGCGCTTTACGATGGCGAGAAGAAAGTCAGCGACCTGAAGCCAGTTGCCCTGGAACGTGGTGAGGCCGCCGTGCTTTACGTTACCGGCACCGGCAGCAGCCTGTCGCCAGTCTGGGTAAAACGCCCGGTTTCGACGCGCTAACAAATTTGCCCGGTTGACCCGGCTCCATGTCGGAGCCGGCCTGCCGGCGATGCAGGCAACTCGATTTAATAGCTGCACGAGGTGATGCAATCGCTAGCAGGCTAGCTCCCACAAGGGCTGAGGTGTCAGGCGGGCGACGAGACAAAAACAAGAGTGAAACGACAGAACGCAGTAGCTCTAACCCATATGATTTTCGAGGAGTAACAAACATGATTCCGGTGATCTTGTCAGGTGGTAGTGGCTCACGTCTTTGGCCGCTTTCCCGTAAGCAATTCCCTAAGCAATTCCTCGCCCTGACCGGCGAAC
>JALYPE010000794.1 GCA_030856525.1 Pseudomonadota bacterium
AAGATGCGTTCGATGCTGGCGATCGAGTCGTCGACGCTCACACCGTGCAGTTCGTTCGGGTACAGCGCGCGGAACACGCCGCCTGGCATCAGGCCCATGCCGGCCGAGTAAGGCACGACTTTACCGGTCAGGCCCAGGGTCATCATGGTGCGACCGTGGTAAGCGCCGGTGAACGCGATCACGCCGGCGCGGCCAGTGGCGGCACGGGCGATCTTGACGGCGTTTTCAACGGCTTCGGAACCGGTGGTAACCAGCAAGGTTTTCTTGGCGAAATCACCAGGCACCTTGGCGTTGATTTTTTCGCACAGCTCTACGTACGGTTCGTACGCCAGCACCTGGAAGCAGGTGTGAGTCAGCTTGTTCAGTTGCTCGGTCACGGCGGCGATGATTTTCGGGTGCACGTGGCCGGTGTTGAGCACGGCGATACCGCCGGCAAAGTCGATGAACTCGCGACCTTCAACGTCAGTCACGGTCGCGTTTTTTGCGGACTCGGCGAAGATCGGGTGAATCTGGCCAACACCGCGCGGTACAGCGGCTTCACGGCGTTTCATCAGGGAAGCGTTAGTTTTGCTCATACAGTCCTCATTCGCCGCTCATCGGGCGGCGTTATTCAAGGAAAATGTGGCGGGGAGGCCGCTGCGGCAGCATGCGATGATCGACTGCGACAGCGTTCCCGGCTACAGAGAAATTGCGGTTGAAGCGCAGAGAGAGGCAGCGCTCTCGTGCTCTCTCTGCTTATAGCCATGCCTTGCCGGGCTTAGATGCCCAGGCAGAGGTATTTGATTTCCAGATAATCTTCGATGCCGTACTTGGAGCCTTCACGGCCCAGGCCCGACGCTTTAATGCCGCCGAATGGCGCGACTTCGTTGGAGATTAACCCGGTGTTGACGCCGACCATACCGTATTCCAGGGCTTCTGCCACACGGAACACGCGACCCAGATCACGCGCGTAGAAGTACGACGCCAGACCGAACTCGGTGTCGTTCGACATCGCGATCACTTCGGCTTCGTCTTTGAAGCGGAACAGCGGCGCCAGCGGGCCGAAGGTTTCTTCCTTGGCCACGGCTGCGTTGTTCGGCACGTTGGTCAGGATGGTCGGTTCGAAGAAGTTGCCTTCGATGGACTTGCCGCCGGACAGCACAGTGGCGCCTTTGGAAACCGCGTCGGCGATGTGTTCTTTGACCTTCGCTACGGCTTTTTCGTCGATCAGCGGGCCAGTGGTGGTGCCGTCTTCCAGACCGTTGCCGATCTTGAGCTTGGCCACCGCCACTTTCAGCTTCTCGGCGAACGCGTCGTAGACCGAATCCTGAATGTACAGACGGTTGGCGCAGACGCAGGTCTGGCCGTTGTTGCGGTATTTGGAAATGATCGCGCCTTCGACGGCCTTATCCAGGTCCGCATCGTCGAACACGATGAACGGCGCGTTGCCGCCCAGTTCCAGCGATACTTTCTTGATGTCCTTGGCGCATTCAGCCATCAGCTGACGACCGATTTCGGTCGAGCCTGTGAAGGACAATTTACGCACGGTCGGGTTGCTGGTCAGCTCGCTGCCAATGTCGCCGGCGCTGCCGGACACCACGCTGAACACGCCGTTTGGAATACCGGCACGCTGGGCCAACTCAGCCAGAGCAAAGGCGGAAAACGGGGTTTGCGAAGCCGGTTTGAGCACCATGGTGCAACCGGCGGCCAATGCCGGGCCAGCCTTACGGGTGATCATCGCGGCCGGGAAGTTCCACGGGGTGATCGCAGCGGTCACGCCGATTGGCTGCTTGATCACGATCAGACGCTTGTCTGGCTGGTGACCCGGGATCACGTCGCCGTAGACGCGCTTGGCTTCCTCGGCAAACCACTCGATAAATGAAGCGGCGTAGACGATTTCGCCTTTGGCTTCGGCCAATGGCTTGCCCTGCTCCAACGTCATCAGTCGCGCGAGGTCGTCCTGGTTTTCAATGATCAGCTCGAACCAGCGACGCAGTTTATTCGCACGATCCTTGGCGGTCAGTGCACGCCAGGCCGGCAGCGCTTTGTCAGCGGCTTCGATCGCACGGCGGGTTTCGGCAGCGCCCATTTTCGGCACAGTGCCCAGAATTTCGCCCGTTGCCGGGTTGTTGACCTTGATCGTCTGACCATTGTCCGCATCGACCCAAGCGCCATCGATGAAGGCTTGCTG
>JALYPE010000813.1 GCA_030856525.1 Pseudomonadota bacterium
CTTCAGCGCTGCTGCCGTTGGCCAGCATGCGCTGGGCTTTCTGCAATTCTTCATCACGCAGGCGCTCGCTCTGTTGGCGATAGGCCTTGAGCACATCCACCGCCGCCAGTTCGCGCAGGCGCACCATGAAATCTTCGGCCCCGACCGAGACCATCTCTTCCGCCGCCTGGGCCGCGCCCTGCCGGCTCTTGAGGTTTTCGGCGACCACTTCGTGGAGATCGTCGACGCTGTAGAGGTAAACGTCGTCGAGCTCGCCGACTTCCGGTTCGATATCCCGCGGTACGGCGATATCCACCATGAAAATCGGCTTGTGTTTACGCAGCTTCAAGGCGCTCTCAACGGCGCCTTTACCGAGGATCGGCAGCTGGCTGGCGGTGGAGCTGATGACGATGTCGCTGCGCACCAGTTCGGCCGGAATGTCCGAGAGCAATACGGCATGAGCACCGAACTGCTCGGCCAGAATACTCGCGCGTTCCAGCGTGCGGTTGGCGACGACGATGCGTTTCACACCCAGCTCATGCAAATGGCGAGCGACCAGGGTGATGGTCTCGCCAGCACCGATCAACAAGGCCTGACTGCGCTGCAAATCACTGAAAATCTGTTTCGCCAGGCTCACCGCTGCAAACGCGACGGACACCGGGTTCTCGCCGATGGCCGTGTCGGTGCGCACTTGTTTGGCGGCGTTGAACGTCGCCTGAAACAAACGCCCCAGCAGCGGACCGATAGTGCCGGCCTCGCGAGCCACGGCGTAGGCGGACTTCATCTGACCGAGAATCTGCGGCTCGCCCAACACCAGCGAATCGAGCCCGGAGGCGACCCGCATCATGTGACGAACTGCCGCATCATCTTCATGCACATAGGCACTCGCGCGCAGTTCCTCAAGGCTCAAATGATGATAATCGGCCAGCCAGCGCAACACGATATCAGCCGAAAGATGATCCTGTTCTATATAGAGTTCACTGCGATTGCAGGTGGAGAGGATCGCAGCTTCGCGGCTGTCGGTGAGTCGGCAGAGCTGCTGCAATGCCTCAACCAGCTGCTCAGGGGTAAAGGCCACGCGCTCGCGGACGTCTACTGAAGCAGTCTTGTGGTTGATACCGAGGGCAAGGAAGGCCATTCAAAGTCGCTGATGGTGACGTGAAGCCGGCAATTGTCCTACTTCGACAGATTGAGAACAACTCCTCGATATCTATTGACCTGGCAGGCGACGCCCAGGCTTGCGAGCGGTTCTCGTTTACAGCATGGCCTGAGTGCGTACCGCCCTTGCAGGAGCCGGCTTGCTGGCGATGGACTTGCAGGTGCCGTGTCCTCTCCAGAGTAACGCGTGATCGTTCACGACCATCGCCGGCAAGCCGGCTCCTGCAGGGTTGCGTACGATTTCAAGTCAGGTCGCAGACACTTGCCGGTGTGCAAGGGTAAATTGGCAGGCCGGTTATGTTTGGCCCAACGCTTGTGTCATGATGATCCGACCGCAGGTTAGTCGTCCTCTTCCTATATGAATAGATCCTCCGCGTTGCTCCTCGCTTTTGTCTTCCTCAGCGGCTGCCAGGTCATGGCACCCGTTCCGTCGGACGGTACGCCGCCGGTCGAAGACAGCGTTCCAGCCCCTGAAAAGCCCAAGGTCTACGGTTCCTTCAGCGAAGAAACCGTCTTCAGCCTGCTGAGCGCCGAACTCGCTAGCCAGCGCAATCGCTTCGACATTGCCTTGGACAACTACGTCACTCAGGCCATCAACACCCAGGATCCCGGCATATCCGAACGGGCATTCCGCATCGCCGAATACCTGGGCGCCGATCAGGCCGCGCTGGACACCGCGATGATCTGGGCGAAAAACGCACCGGACGACCTTGAGGCGCAACGGGCTGCAGCGGTGCAGCTGGCGCGGGCCGGTCGCTATGACGATTCCATGGTCTATATGGAGAAAGTCCTGCTGGGCAAAGGCGATACGCATTTCGACTTTCTTGCCCTGTCGGCCGCGGACACCGATCAGGAAACCCGAGACGGCCTGAGGAAAAGTTTTGACCGGTTGTTACAGCGACACCCAAACAACAGTCAGCTGATTTTCGGCAAGGCTTTGCTGATGCAACAGGACGGAGACGCCAAAGGCGCACTGGCCCTGCTGGAAGACCATCCGCCGGAAGACGGCGAAATCGCACCGATTCTGCTGCGTGCGCGTCTGCTGCAAGCGCTTGATCGTGGCGACGAGGCGCTGCCGCTTCTCAAGAAAAGTATCAAGAAGTACCCGGACGACAAGCGCCTGCGCCTGACCTATGCGCGCACGCTGGTCGAGCAGAACCGCATGGACGACGCCAAAGTCGAGTTCTCCAGCCTGGTTCAGCAATACCCGGAGGACGACGATCTGCGTTATTCCCTGGCGTTGGTATGCCTGGAAGCCAAGGCCTGGGACGAGGCCAAGGGTTATCTGGAAGACCTGATCGCGCGGGAAAGTCACGTCGACTCGGCTCACCTGAACCTCGGCCGTATCGCTGAAGAGCGCAACGACCCGCAGGGCGCGCTGATCGAGTACGCCCAGGTTGGTACCGGCAACGATTACCTGCCGGCGCAACTGCGTCAGACCGATATCCTCATGAGCAACGGCAAGACCGCCGAAGCGCAGCGGCGTCTTGCCGCTGAGCGGGACGAGCAGCCCGATTATGCGATCCAGCTTTACCTTATCGAAGCCGAGACCCTGTCCGCCAACAAGCAGGGGGACAAGGCATGGTCGGTGCTCGCCAAGGCCTTGCAGAAGTATCCGGACGATCTGAATCTGCTGTACACCCGCGCCATGCAGGCCGAGAAACGCAATGATCTGGCGCAGATGGAGAAAGACCTGCGCCTGATCATCAAGCGCGACCCGGACAATGCAATGGCGCTGAACGCCCTCGGCTATACCTTGTCGGACCGTACGACACGTTATGCCGAAGCCAAGGCGCTGATCGAACAGGCGCACCAGATCAGTCCGGAAGACCCGGCGGTACTCGACAGCCTCGGCTGGGTGAATTTCCGCATGGGCAATCTCGACGAAGCCGAACGCTATCTGCGTCAGGCGCTGGAGCGCTTTCCCGATCAGGAAGTCGCCGCGCACCTTGGCGAAGTTCTGTGGGCCAACGGCAAACAAAGTGAAGCCCGGCAAATCTGGAGCAAGTTCCTCAAGGAACAACCCGATAGCCCAATCCTGCGCAGCACGATCAAGCGCCTGACCGGATCAGAGACTCTTTAAGATTATGTTTTTGCGCCACCTCATCGTTTTCAGCTTCATCGCCCTGCTCGCCGGTTGTGCGGGCTTCGGTGCCCGCGAGTCGGTTCAGGGTCAAGGCGATCCAGGCCAATGGCGCCAGCACAAACAACAGCTGACCGGACTGGACGGCTGGCAGATCAACGGCAAGATCGGCATTCGCGCTCCAAAAGACTCGGGCAGCGGTACCCTGTTCTGGCTGCAGCGGCAGGATTACTACGACATTCGCCTGTCCGGCCCGCTGGGTCGCGGCGCGGCACGCTTGACCGGACGCCCAGGCAACGTCTCGCTGGAAGTGGCCAATCAGGGGCGCTATGAAGCGCCAACGCCAGAGCAACTGCTCGAACAACAGCTGGGCTGGAAACTGCCGGTGTCTCATTTGGCCTGGTGGGTGCGTGGGCTCCCCGCACCGGACAGCAAAAGCCGCCTGACCCTCGACGCCGATAGCCGGCTCGCCAGCCTCGATCAGGACGGTTGGCAGGTCGAATACCTGAGTTATGCCGAGCAAAACGGTTACTGGCTGCCCGAGCGAATCAAGCTGCATGGCACCGACCTTGACGTCACGCTGGTGATCAAGGAATGGCAACCTCGCAAGCTGGGGCAGTGAACATGAGCGCTCCACGTCTGACGCTGCCCTCCCCGGCCAAACTGAATCTGATGCTGCATATTCTTGGTCGCCGTGAAGACGGTTACCATGAGTTGCAGACGATTTTTCAGTTTCTCGATTACGGCGATGAAATTACTTACGCCGTGCGCGACGACGGCCTGATTCGTCTGCACACCGAATTTGCGGGCGTTCCCCACGACAGCAATCTGATTGTTCGCGCGGCGAAAAAACTTCAGGAGCAAGCCGGCTGTTCGCTCGGCATCGACATCTGGATCGAAAAAATCCTGCCCATGGGCGGCGGAATCGGCGGCGGCAGTTCAAACGCCGCAACCACATTGCTGGGACTGAATCATTTGTGGCAACTGGGCTGGGACGAAGATCGGCTAGCCGCTCTGGGCCTGACGCTTGGCGCCGACGTCCCGGTTTTCGTGCGCGGCCACGCCGCTTTTGCAGAGGGCGTTGGCGAGAAACTCACCCCTGTAGACCCCGAAGAACCGTGGTATGTCGTGCTTGTCCCGCAAGTATCTGTAAGTACAGCAGAAATTTTTTCAGATCCGCTGTTGACACGTAACTCTCCTCCCATTAAAGTGCGCCCCGTTCCCAAGGGAAACAGTCGAAATGACTGCTTACCGGTGGTAGCAAGGCGTTATCCAGATGTTCGTAACGCATTGAATTTGTTAGGTAATTTTACCGAAGCAAAACTCACCGGAACTGGAAGTTGTGTGTTTGGGGGCTTCCCAAGCAAAGCTGAAGCTGATAAAGTCTCGGCCCTTCTTACAGAGACCCTTACAGGGTTTGTAGCAAAAGGAAGCAACGTTTCGATGTTGCATCGGAAGCTGCAAAATCTGCTCTAAAGGAACCGAGTACTCGGTACTCGTTGCAACAGATACAGGGGCGTCGCCAAGCGGTAAGGCAGCAGGTTTTGATCCTGCCATGCGTTGGTTCGAATCCAGCCGCCCCTGCCATTTTCTATACTCATCCAGGTTACCCTCAGCCTCTAGGTACTGCGCGTGTCCAAGATGATGGTCTTTACGGGGAACGCTAACCCCGATCTGGCTCGGCGTGTTGTACGTCAGCTGCATATCCCTCTCGGTGACATCTCTGTCGGCAAGTTTTCCGACGGCGAAATTACTGCCGAGATCAATGAAAACGTCCGCGGTAAAGATGTCTTCATTATTCAGCCGACTTGCGCTCCGACCAACGATAACCTGATGGAACTGGTAGTGATGGCCGATGCCTTCCGCCGCTCCTCGGCTACTCGTATCACTGCTGTAATTCCTTACTTTGGTTATGCCCGTCAGGATCGCCGTCCGCGTTCCGCACGTGTGGCTATCAGCGCGAAAGTCGTCGCTGACATGCTTACCGTAGTCGGCATCGATCGTGTTCTCACGGTTGACCTGCATGCTGACCAGATTCAGGGCTTCTTCGATATTCCTGTAGATAACATCTACGGCTCCCCGGTTCTGGTGGATGACATTGAAGATCAGCGCTTCGAAAACCTGATGATTGTATCCCCGGACATTGGCGGCGTCGTGCGTGCACGTGCTGTTGCCAAATCCCTGGGTGTAGATCTCGGGATTATCGACAAACGCCGTGAGAAAGCCAATCA
>JALYPE010000857.1 GCA_030856525.1 Pseudomonadota bacterium
GCATGGGAACGATCAGTTCAGACCCACTCCTTCATCCGATGCCACAACATCCCCAGCGCCAGCAGCGGCGAGCGCAAATGCTGGCCGCCCGGGAAGGTCATGTGCGGCACTTTCGCAAACAGATCAAACCCGCCACTGTGCTGCCCGCTGATCGCTTCGGCCAGCAGCCTGCCGGCCAGATGCGTGGCATTCACGCCGTGTCCGGAATAGGCCTGTGCGTAATACACATTCGGCTGGTCCTTGAGCCGGCCGATCTGCGGGAGACGGTTGGCACCGATCCCGATCATCCCGCCCCACTGATAATCAATCTTCACGTCGGCGAGTTGCGGGAAGACTTCCAGCATCTTCGGTCGCATGTACGCAGCGATGTCTTTCGGGTCACGCCCCGAGTAATGACAGGCACCGCCGAACAGCAAACGCCGATCCGCCGAAAGCCGGTAGTAATCCAGCGCCACCCGTTGATCGCAGACCGCCATGTTCTGCGGCAGTAATGAGTGAGCCAGTTCTTCACTCAAGGGCTCGGTGGCGATGATGTAGCTGCCAGCGGGTAATACTTTGCCGCTGAGTTCCGGGTTGAGCTGGTTGAGGTAGGCATTGCAGCCAAGCACCAGTGTTTTGGCGCGAACCGAGCCGCGAGCGGTGTGCACCTTGACCTGCGGGCCGTAGTCGATGCGGGTAACGGCGGAGCCCTCGAACAGCTTTGCACCGAGTTGCCGCGCGGCAGCGGCTTCGCCCAAGGCCAGGTTCAGCGGATGCAAATGCCCCGAGCCCATATCGATCAGGCCGCCGACGTAGCGGTCGGAGCCCACCACCGAGCGCACCTCATGCGCTTGCAGCAATCGGGTTTCGTACTGGTAACCGAGGCTGCGCAATTCGTCAGCGTCTTCGGCAAAACCGTCCATATCGCGAGGCTTGTTGGCGAGATCGCAGTAACCCCACGTCAGATCGCAGGCGATCTGAAAACGCTCGACTCGCTGTCGGACGATTTCCACCGCTTCCAGTCCCATGAGTTTCATCTGACGCACGCCGTCCGCACCGATCACGTTGGCGAACTGATCGAGGCCGTGGCCGACCCCGCGAATCAGCTGCCCGCCGTTACGCCCGCTGGCACCCCAGCCGATCTTGTGCGCCTCAAGCAGCACCACGCTAAGCCCGCGCTCACTCAGTTCCAGTGCTGTGTTCAGCCCCGAGAAACCGCCGCCGACCACGCAGACATCGGCCACCACTTCGCCTTCCAGCATTGGCAGATCGGGTTGCGGCAAGCTGCTGGCAGCGTAGTAAGAAGCGATGTGCTGGGCACGGGCGTTCATGCACGTCATCCTGATTGGGCTGTCTGAAAAATTGACGGAGGATAAGCCGGACCTTCAGGCCCGGGCAACACCGGTCGGTTGTGGCTGTATGGATCGGGCCATTTGCTGCAGAATCACGCCCTATTTCGCTTTTGGTCCCCGCTTCGATGAGTTGCAACCGTCAGAAAATCCACACGCTGCGACAGCAGATTCCCTCGTTCGAGTGCGTGCCCGGCTGTCATGACTGTTGTGGGCCGGTGACCACCTCGCCCGAAGAAATGTCGCGCCTGCCGCGCAAGACCCGCGCCGAGCAGGATGCGGCAATGGATGAACTCAACTGTGTGCATCTGGGGCCGAATGGCTGCACGGTGTATGACGAGCGCCCGCTGATCTGCAGACTTTTCGGCACCACCAACACCTTGCCATGCCCCAATGGCCGCGGTCCGGTGGAGCTGATTCATCCACGGGTGGAGAAGCAGATTCATGAGTACATGGCGTCGACTCGCCAGGTCCTCGTTTGATTCTTCAGTTAGACCGAGTCGGCTGCCTTCGCGAGCAAGCCCGCTCCCACATGGGAATGCATTGCAACTGTGCGAGCGGGCTTGCTCGCGAATAGGCCCTCAGAGTCGACAACTTCCTCAATCCGGAATCGGCAGACTCAAGCTCTCTTTCACTTCTTCCATCACGATATAGCTCTTGGATTCGCGCACATGGGGCAGCTTGAGCAAGATGTCGCCCAGCAATTTTCGGTATGAAGCCATCTCGGAAATCCGCGCTTTCACCAGATAATCGAAATCTCCTGACACCAGGTGGCATTCCAGTACATGCGGCAGTTTCAGCACCGCGCGTCGGAACTCTTCGAAAGTGTCGCCGGATTTGTAGTCGAGGCTGATCTCGACGAACACCAGCAGACTACCCTTGAGGTGCTGCGGGTTAAGCCGGGCGTTATAACCCATGATGATCCCCTCACGCTCGAGGCGGCGTACCCGCTCGGTGCAAGGCGTGGTCGAGAGCCCGACCTTTTCACCCAGCTCGGTGAAAGAAATGCGTCCGTCCGCTTGCAGGATGCGCAGGATATTGCGGTCGATCTTGTCCAGCTCACGTTTGGTCTGTGTGTTGGTCCGCATAGGGGATGCGCCTCCGTGAAAAGCGTTTTTGCCGAGAATTGTCGCCAAATATAGGTGCTTATATAGTGAAAAGCACTGGCTAATCTTTTTTACACTGCCCACATCTACGGTCTGAACAAAAAACGTCAGCGGCGAGCCGCGATGAGGGATAGAAAATGCGCGTTATGGTCTTGGGTAGCGGCGTCATCGGCACCACCAGTGCTTATTATCTGGCGCGTGCCGGGTTTGAAGTGGTGGTCGTGGACCGGCAACCTGCTGCGGCCATGGAGACCAGTTTCGCCAACGCCGGGCAGGTGTCACCGGGGTATGCCTCCCCGTGGGCCGCGCCGGGCGTGCCGCTCAAGGCCATCAAGTGGCTGCTGCAGCGTCACGCACCGCTGGCGATCAAGGCCACGGCCGACATCGACCAGTACCTGTGGATGGCCCAGATGCTGCGTAACTGCACCGCCAGCCGTTATGCGGTCAACAAGGAGCGCATGGTTCGCCTGTCCGAGTACAGCCGCGACTGCCTTGACGAACTGCGCGCCGAAACGGGGATTGCCTACGAAGGCCGCAGCCTGGGTACTACACAACTGTTCCGCACCCAGGCACAGCTCGATGGCGCCGCGAAAGACATCGCCGTGCTGAAAGAGTCCGGTGTGCCTTTCGAGCTGCTCGACCGCGCCGGTATTGCCCGCGTTGAACCGGCACTGGCCAGCGTCACCGATATCCTCGCGGGGGCCTTGCGTCTGCCGAACGACCAGACCGGCGACTGCCAGATGTTTACCACTCGCCTGGCCGAAATGGCCGTTAAACTCGGCGTGCAGTTCCGTTACGGCCAGGACATTCAGCGCCTCGACTTTGCCGGTGATCGCATCAATGGCGTCTGGATCGACGGCAAACTGGAAACCGCCGACCGTTACGTGCTCGCGCTCGGCAGCTACTCGCCGCAGCTGCTTAAGCCGCTGGGCATCAAGGCGCCGGTGTACCCGCTCAAGGGTTACTCGCTGACCGTGCCGATCACCAACCCGGCGATGGCGCCGACCTCGACCATTCTCGACGAGACCTACAAGGTCGCGATCACCCGTTTCGATAACCGTATCCGTGTCGGCGGCATGGCGGAGATCGCCGGCTTTGACCTGTCGCTGAACCCGCGTCGACGTGAAACTCTGGAGATGATCGTCAACGATCTTTATCCTCAGGGCGGCGACCTCGCCCAAGCCAGTTTCTGGACCGGTCTGCGGCCGACCACGCCGGACGGCACGCCGATCGTTGGCGCGACGCCATTCAGCAACCTGTTCCTTAACACCGGTCATGGCACGCTCGGCTGGACAATGGCCTGCGGTTCCGGTCGTTTGCTGGCGGACCTGATGGCGAAAAAATCGCCGCAGATCAGCGCAGAAGGTCTCGATATTTCCCGTTACGGCAGCAAAATTCAGGAGTCCGCAAAACATGTCAATCCAGCGCCAGCTCACCAATGAGCGCATGAGCCAGATCGTTATCCACAGTGGCACCGTGTATCTGGCGGGACAAGTCGGCGATGACATGAGCGCCGGGATTGAACAGCAGACCCGTGAAACCCTCGCCAACATCGAGCGTTTGCTCGACCTGGCCGGTACCGACAAAAGCCGTTTGTTATCGGTGACGATCTATCTGAAAGACATCGACGCGCACTTCGCCGGCATGAATGCGGTCTGGGACAAATGGCTGCCAAAAGGCGTCGCACCGGCCCGGGCGACGGTTGAATCGAAGTTGTGCGAACCGCAAATCCTGGTTGAGCTATCGGTTGTAGCCGCTCTGCCATAAAGCCTGTCGCAAAGATCCCTCTCCCGGTGCTGTTGGCGGTTGATGCCGTCAGCCAGCGCCGGTTTTTATTTCATCGACCGCCTAGAAGCCTGCCGCCATGCGTCCAGCCCGTGCCCTGATCGACCTTCAAGCCCTGCGTCACAACTACCGAATCGCCCGTGAAATCACCGGGGCCAAAGCGCTCGCCGTGATCAAGGCGGACGCCTACGGGCATGGTGCGGTGCGGTGCGCCCTAGCGTTGGAATCCGAGGCAGATGGTTTTGCTGTGGCCTGTATCGAAGAGGCCCTCGAGTTGCGCGCTGCCGGTATTCGCGCACCGGTGCTGTTGCTTGAAGGGTTTTTCGAAGCCGATGAGCTGGCGCTGATCGTCGAGCATGATTTCTGGTGCGTCGTGCATTCGCTGTGGCAACTCGAAGCCATCGAGAAGTCGACGCTGGACACGCCGATCACCGTCTGGCTCAAGCTCGATTCGGGCATGCACCGCGTGGGTCTGCACCCCAAAGACTACCAGGCCGCCTATCCACGGCTGCTGGCCAGCGGCCAGGTTGCGAAGGTGGTACTGATGAGCCACTTCGCCCGTGCCGATGAGCTGCACTGCCAGTCGAGTGCCGAGCAGGTCGCTGTGTTTGAAGCCGCACGCCAGGGTTTGACAGCCGAGGTCAGTTTGCGCAACTCGCCCGCCGTGCTCGGTTGGCCGCAGATTCACAGTGATTGGGTGCGTCCCGGCATCATGCTTTATGGTGCCACGCCGTTTGAAGAGAGCAACGATGTGGCCTCCCGGCTGCAGCCGGTGATGACTCTGGAATCGAAAGTGATCTGCGTGCGTGAACTGCCGGCCGGAGAGCCGATCGGTTACGGCGCCAAGTTCATCACGCCCAAGCCAATGCGCGTAGGTGTGGTGGCGATGGGGTACGCCGATGGCTACCCGCGTCAGGCGCCGACCGGTACGCCGGTGATGGTCGCCGGCCAGCGCAGCCAACTGATCGGCCGCGTGTCGATGGACATGCTCTGTATCGATTTGACCGATGTGCCGCAAGCGGGTCTGGGTTCGACCGTCGAGTTGTGGGGTAAAAACATCCTCGCCAGCGAAGTGGCCGCTGCGGCTGACACTATTCCTTACCAGATCTTTTGCAACCTGAAGCGGGTGCCAATGCTCTATTCCGAGGGTTGACGGCGAGCCGCGCCCAACGGAAGTCCCCTCACTGAACAGGATTCAGGCCCGAGTGTTGTAAATACTGAACGCTGTCGCCATGATAACGCTCAATATTCCAACAACCTGAATCCCTGGAGGCGCAAGCATTGGACGTCGGTGAACGACTGCAATCCATCCGTAAGCTCAAAGGCCTTTCGCAGCGTGAACTCGCCAAGCGCGCGGGCGTCACCAACAGCACCATTTCGATGATCGAGAAGAACAGCGTCAGCCCCTCGATCAGCTCGCTGCGTAAAGTGTTGGGCGGGATTCCCATGTCCATGGTCGAGTTCTTTTCCGAAGAAATCCTGCAGGAAACGCCGACTCAGATCGTCTATAAAGCCAACGAGCTGATCGACATTTCCGATGGTGCCGTGACCATGAAGCTGGTCGGCCGGGCACACCCGAGCCGGGCCATCGCGTTCCTCAACGAAATCTACCCGCCAGGCGCCGACACCGGTGACGAGATGCTCACGCATGAGGGCGAGGAAACAGGGATTCTGGTCGAAGGACGTCTTGAACTGGTGGTCGGGCTGGAAACTTTTGTGCTCGAAGCCGGTGACAGCTACTACTTTGAAAGTACCAAACCGCACCGTTTCCGCAATCCGTTTGACGCGCCAGCGCGACTAATCAGCGCAGCCACACCGGCGAATTTCTGACAGAAGAGGCCTCCTGCCAGCATCATTAAGGCGCCCGAACCGATTTGCCTCCGGGTAACAAGACCCCTTCGACTTTAGGGTTGTTTCAGTGCGGCGGGCTTACCGCTATACTTGCGCCCGCCTGCGAACCGTGGCCGTAGGCGTGACTAGCCACCATTGAGGGTGAACGCGTGAACCTAATTATGAAAATGCTGGCTGCACCAGCAACCGTACTGGCCCTTTGGGCTGTCAGCGCTCAAGCTGCGACTAATGACGATATTGCCAAACGCCTTGCGCCCGTCGGCCAGGTTTGCGTGACTGGTCAAGAGTGCAAAGGTATGGAAGTCGTTGCGTCGGCAGGCGGCGGTGATGCCAAAACTCCTGATTCCGTGATTGCAAAACACTGCAACGCTTGCCACGGCACCGGCTTGTTGGGCGCGCCGAAAGTGGGTGATGCTGCCGCCTGGGGCGAGCGCTCCAAAAAGGAAGGCGGTGTTGACGGTCTGCTCGCCAAAGCGATCTCTGGTATCAATGCCATGCCGCCAAAAGGTACCTGTGCCGATTGCACCGACGCCGATCTGAAAGCGGCCATCGAGAAAATGTCCGGCTTGAAATAAGCCTTCATGCTCGACAAAAGCCGCTCTCGAGCGGCTTTTTTGTGTCAGCTGTCTCGACACTCCGCTGCTCCTGCAATGTTTTTGTGCAATTGAGTACCCGAGACTGTTCAATGCAGCAAAGACGCGGCAAGCTCGGTCCAACCCCAATTCACGGAATGCAAGGAAGGATCAGATGGTGCAGCTGTGTTCTATCGAACAGGCGGTCGATGATGTGCTGGAGCGGCTGCCGGCGCATATCCACATGGGCCTGCCTCTGGGGTTGGGCAAACCCAATCACTTCGTCAACGCGCTTTATGGTCGCATTGCGCAATTGCCCGAGCGGCAGCTGACGATTTACACCGCGCTGTGCCTCGGACGACCTTCCTTGGGCGACGGTCTACAGAAACGCTTCATCGAGCCGTTTATCGAACGTGTTTATGGCGATTACCCGGAGCTGGATTTTCTGGCCGGGCTGCACAAAGACAACTTGCCGCCGAACATTCAGGTTCAGCAATTCTTCATGTTGCCCGGGAGCCTGCTCAACAGTGCATCCGCTCAACAGGATTACGTCAGCAGCAATTACAGTCACGCTGCCCGAGACATCAATGCTGCGGGTCTGAACCTGGTGGCGCAATTGGTCGCCAGCCACAGCGAACACCCCGACCGCTTCAGCCTGAGTTGCAACCCGGACATCACCCTTGACCTGTTGCCGATGATCGAAAAACGTCGGGCGGCGGGAGAGACGATTCTGGTGGTCGGCCAAGTCCATAACGACTTGCCCTACATGCCGGGCGACGCCGAAATCGGCATCGACGGCTTCGACCTGCTGATCGATGAAAAGGACAGCAGCACGCTGTTTTCCACGCCGAACATGCCGGTGGGATTCCAGGATCATTTCATCGGGTTGCATGCCAGCACGCTGGTGCGCGACGGCGGCACGTTACAGATTGGCATTGGCTCCATGGGTGACGCGCTGACCGCAGCGTTGCTCGCGCGACAGGCCGATAACGCCGGGTACAAGGCGTTGCTGGCGGACATCAATCTCAGCCAGTGGGCACAACTGATCGATCGCGAAGGGGGCGTCGAACCATTCGCCAAAGGCCTGTATGGCTGCAGCGAGATGTTCGTCAACGGCCTGCTGGTGCTGGCCGAGGCGGGAATCATCCGGCGCAAGGTCTACCCGGACGTGCCGACTCAGCAACAGGCGAACGCGGGCACGCTCGACGAAGCTGCGCAAACGGACG
The DNA here is from genome assembly GCA_030856525.1 of Pseudomonadota bacterium. Taxonomy (GTDB): domain Bacteria; phylum Pseudomonadota; class Gammaproteobacteria; order Pseudomonadales; family Pseudomonadaceae; genus Aquipseudomonas. The sequence continues at coordinate 7,869 of JALYPE010000857.1, forward strand.
GCATCTCGGTGCACGGTGGATTCTTCCTCGGGCCGCGGACTTTCTACGAGCGCCTTCGCGAGCAGCCACAAAGCAAACGCCTCGAATTCAACATGACCCGCATCAGCTACATCAATGAGCTTTATGGGCAGGAAGAGCTCAAACGCCTGCAGCGCCTGGATGCACGGTTCATCAACACAGTGTTCACCATGACGCTTTTGGGCGCCGGCGTCGCCGATCAGCTCGAAGACGGGCGGGTGCTCAGCGGTGTAGGCGGGCAATATAACTTCGTCGCCCAAGGCCACGCGCTGGAAGGTGCACGCTCGATCCTGCTGTTGCGCAGCTGGCGCGAGGCGGGTGGCGAGGTCAGTTCCAATATCGTTTGGGAATACGGCCACTGCACGATTCCGCGGCACTTGCGTGACATCGTGGTCACCGAATACGGCATTGCCGATCTGCGCGGCAAAACCGATGCAGCCGTGATCGAAGCGCTGCTGAATATCTGCGATTCACGGTTCCAGTCTGGCTTGATCGAGCAAGCGCAAGCCGTGGGCAAACTGCCGAAAAACTTCCGCCTCGACCCGCGCTTTGCGGATAACCATCCGGAGCGGTTGAAGAGCATCCAGGCGCATCATCCGAACCTGTTTCCTGAATACCCGCTGGGCAGTGATTTCACGACTGAAGAGCGGGATCTGCTGCGGGCGCTGAACTGGCTGAAGAGCAAATTCAAGCTCACCGAGATTCTGGATTTGGGCAAAGCGGCGCTGGATGCACCGGAGCCCTCGGAGTTTCCTGCGCACCTGGAACGGATGCAGCTCACCCACCCCGAGGGCTTGAAGGAAGACCTGTTTCAGCG
>JALYPE010000868.1 GCA_030856525.1 Pseudomonadota bacterium
CATCACCACCGCCATCACCAGGCGCGAACCCACTGGGCCGAACGCGTTGGCAAGAATCGTCGCCACCGGATCCGTGTCTTCACCGGCGAGTACCTTGGCCATGTCCGGCACCGACAGGATCAGCGCCAGACAGGCAAACATCGCCGCCGCACCGCCGATGTAGATGGTCATGCGCATGGCTTTTGGAATGCGCTTGCCCGGGTTCGGAGTTTCTTCAGCGACATCACCGCAGGCCTCGAAACCGTAGTACTGGAACAGACCCGCCAGCGACGCCGCGAGAAAGGCCGGTAAGTAGGAACCGTTGACTTCAAGGTTGAAGGTGTCGAACAACACGCTGAACGGCTGATGACGCTCGAAGATCAGCAGGTAACCGCCGACCAGAATCGCCCCGACCAATTCGCAGAGGAAGCCGAACATGGCCACCCGTGCCAGCAGTTTCGTACCGACCAGATTCAACGCGGTGGACAGCAGAATGATCGACAACGCGATGTAGATATTGGCTTCAGGACCGGGACTGAAACCGAGCATGATTGCCAGGTATGGACCGGCACCGACGGCGACACCGGCGATGGTGGCGCACAAGGCCCACGCGTAAACCCAGCCCACCATCCACGCCCAGCGCTTGCCCACCAGGCGACGTGCCCATGGGTAAACGCCGCCGGAGATCGGAAACTGCGAAACGATTTCCCCGAAGATCAGGCAGACCAGCAATTGCCCGGCGCCGATCAGCAAGTACGACCAGAACATCGGCGGTCCACCCGCTGCCAGGCACAGGCCGAACAAGGTGTAGACGCCGACGACCGGCGACAGGTAGGTGAAGCCCAGGGAGAAGTTCTCCCACAGGCTCATGCTGCGGTTGAAGTCCGAACTGTAGCCGAGGGCGCGGAGCTGTTCCGCATCCTGATCGGCCACGCTTGCCTGCGTATTGGATGAGCCACTCATTTTATTTCCTCATTATCGATGGCAGTGGTTTGCAATGCTGACGGCCGAGCCGCCGATGCTCCTGTGGAGCTTGTTGTTATGGATAAATCTCCCTGTCATGCCTTGTAGCAGCTGCCGAACTGTGGTGAGGGGATTTATCCCCGTTGGGTCGCGAAGCGGCCCCTGAAGTCCAACGACTGCTGCGCAGCCGAACGGGGTGGTGCGGCATTCCGATAAATCCCCTCACCACAGTTCGGCAGCTGCTACAGAGGCCGAACCGGGCTTAAGCCTGTTTCTTGACCTCGCTGTCGCGGCCATCGTCGTACTTCGAAAGCCACTCCACCGCAGCATCGCGATAACGGCTGAAGCCCTTGTAGTCGACCAGTTGCTGATTCAAATCGCGCAGGACCCGGTGCATGCGCCGCGCCCAGGCCGGGTTGGTGGCGATGTCTTCAAGGCTGAGCAGGTAGGTGCGGATCGGAAAGACGATGGCATTGCTGCGCGGCATGCGATGCAGCGGCTGCAGTTCGATGCGCAGGTAAACCAGCTTGCCGGCATTTTCTGCGGTGACCATCGTGCGGTCCGGCGCCCATTCCGGCAGGCTTTCGGCGGACACTTCGAGGCGCGGGTTGACCGTCAACGACCAGTTCAGACGACGCACCGGGTGCCCGGTGCGCAGGCGCAGCAAAAACTTCAACGCGCGATCCAGCATGCCGATTTCCTTCACCAGCGGCACCGGCCCGTGAAACTCTTCCCAGCTCATGCCGAGGTTGAAACGCAGCGAATAATCGGCGCGTTGCGTGGCAATTCCGGCACCCCAATACAGCGTGCCGTCGCGTTCTTCCTGCAACACCCAGTCGCCCTGGGCCTGGCGGGTCACGTATTCCATCGGCTCGTAGGGCAGGGTGGCCGGGTCACCAAAGGTGAAATGGTCGTCGATGTCCAGCAGGCGGTTGGTCCAGTGCCACTCGCGGCCTTCGCGCGCCAGGCTGAAGTACTGCGGATAATCCCGGGCGTAGGCTTCCATGATCAATTCAAGCAAATCCCACTGCGCTTCCATCATGTGCGGCGCCGACACGTAGTGCATGCCCGGGTCTTTCTCCAGCGTGATCGCCCGGTCGCGGCACTCGCTGATGTAGTGCTCGTCTATGTCGAATGCGGCTCGAAAGGCTCCGTCGCCGACCGGCACATGGGGTTCGAGGTTCATCGAGTACATGTAATCGTCGTCGGGAAACGGGAACGGCGCGCGGGCGATGGTTTCCGGGCTGTTGCTGAAGGTGTAGTCGTCGCGGTAGGTTTCGTCGGGATTGAATTTGATAGTCATTGTTATGTCTCCGTCGATCAGAGGTCGATGACCAGGCGATTGCATTTGGCGCGGGATACGCAGGGCATGATTTTCTTGCGGCTGGTCTTGTCGTCGTCCGACAGCCAGTCATCGCTGTGCAGCAGCTCCCCATCGAGTTCCAGCACCTCGGTTTCGCAGTGCCCGCAAGCGCCGCCACGGCACAGGTACGGCATGCTGTAACCGGCCGCTTCGACGGCTTCGAGCATGGTCTGATCAGGCGACACTTCGATGGTCGTGCCGCTGCGGCCGAGGGTGAAACTGAAGGCTTCGCCGCCGCTGCTCTGTTCGAGGAATCGCTCGTAATGCACGTGGCTGTCGGTCCAGCCCAAATCGCGGGCGCACACCAGTGTGGCGTCGATCATGCTGTCCGGGCCGCACACATACACGTGGCTGCCCAACGGGCGATCGGCGAGGACCCGGCCGATCTCCAGCCGTGGGTCGACGCCCTTGCGGTACAGATGGACCTGCTCGCCGTAGGTGGCTTGCAGCTCTTTGCCCAGTTGCGCGTGTTCTTCACCGCGCACGGCGTAATGCAGTTCGAACGGCACTTTGCTCAGGCGCAACTCTTCCAGCTGCGAGATCACCGGCGTGATGCCAACGCCGCCAGCGATGAACACATGCAGGCGCGCCTGTTTGATCAGCGGAAACAGGTTCACCGGTGGCGTGACTTCGAGCAGGTCGCCCTCGGCCACGTTGTCGTGCAGCGACACCGAGCCCCCGCGACCCCCTTCCACACGACGCACCGCGATCTGATAACTGCTGGTGTCATACGGCGAACTCAGTAGCGAATACGGATTGCGCAGCGTATTGGCCTGGTTGCCGATCAGCACCACCACATGACTGCCGCCGGAGAACGCCGGCAAATGCGCGCCGGTTGGCGATACCAGGGTGAAGCGCTTGATTTCCGGGGTCACGGTTTCGATTCGGGCCACCCGTAGATTCAACGTCCCATTGTTCTGGCTCATGTGTCGAGCTCCTCGGCTTCGGGCAGTTCACCCGGGACTTCGGCATCGGCCTTGACCGCCTGAAACGCCGCCAGACGCCGCGAATAGTGATCGCGCACCACCAGCGTCACGCCACAGCCTGGGCAGACATAAACGCGTTGAGTCACGTTTTCGGTGTAGGTGTCGCAGTGCACGCACCAGACGCGGCGCACCAGCGTGCCGGAGTGTTCGCGCAGCACTTCGTCGCGATTGAGGTCGAAATGCGTCGCCACTTGCATGGCGCTTCCGAGGAAACTTTCCGATCCGGCGAGGTACAGGCGAGTGCCCATGTGGGCGTCGTCAAGCAAGGTTTTCAGCGCCTCGATCAACGCTTGATTGGTCGCGTGTACCTGCAGAGGGTGCGCACGGTGTTGCTGCAACTGCTCGAGAAAATCCTGCCCGGAAAACGATTCCTGCGAATAAAGCAGCGTGATCGGGCGGTCCAGCCCGGCCATGTCGTCTAGCAAACGCAACATCGCACGACCGCCGCTGCCTTGCCCGGCGATAACGTGGCGGGTACCTCCCGGCAACGGTTGCAAGCGGTCATAGACCGGCCTGCTTTTAATTCCGGTGATCAACATTCTTATTATTCCTCTTGGCTACCGGCACAGCAGTGAAGCCGGCCCTGATGCAAAAGCCCAACGATGGTGGGTTGCAGAGAGCAGGAGCACAGGTCGTGCCAAGAAGTTAAGTCGTTGAGATTGTTGAGAATATTCAGAGAAGATTGTGGCGGGGCAGGCAAAAATGGATGGGTTTGTAGGCATTTTTGCAGCGGTGCAAGGGTGACATCTGGCGTCACCCTCACCGGAGGAATGGACGGTACACCCGCGAAAAACTGTCGCCGATGACACCGCTATCGCTGGCAAGCCAGCTCCTACAATGGACGGGGTGCATCCTTGAGAATCGAGCGAACTTCACGTGCGTGTTCGCGAGCAAGCTTTGCTGCCACATTTGAAATGCGGGTCAATCCAGGCGCCAGGCCGACCGGGGGCCAACCAACCCCTTCAATCCCGCTGAAGCTTGCGAATCAACGTCCCGATATCAATGCCCAAATGCACTGCAGCCTTGCGCTTGCTGCCGCACAACTGCACCGCGCGCAAGATGACCTCCCGCTCGAAATGCTGAACCTGAAGCTTTAGGTTCTCCTGCGCATCGTCCTCACCCACCTCGTCGGCCAACGGTGATTTCATTCGCGACACAGGCCGGGCAGGTTCGAGCATTTCGGCCGGCAAATGATGCTCCTGCGCCTCGTCATCCGCGAGCACCGCCAGCCGTTCAAAAATGTTCACCAGCTCACGCACATTGCCCGGATAGTCATACTGCATCAGCCGTTTACGACAGCCTGCGGACAGGCTCAGTGACGGTTCGCGATCGCCATTGATGCGACTCAGCAAGATATCGATGAGGAAGGGCAAATCATCGCGATGCTCACGCAGCGGTGGAATTTCCACCGGCAAAACTGCCAGACGATAGTAAAGGTCAGCGCGAAACTCACCGGTGCTCACCAGGTGCCGCAAGTCCTTATTGGTTGCCGCAATCACTTGCACCTGCACGGTTTTGCTCAAGGGCGAGCCGACTGATTGAATCGTGCTGTCTTCGAGAAACTTCAGCAGTTTGGCCTGCACGTGCAGCGGGATTTCGCCAATTTCGTCGAGGAACAACGTGCCGCCCGACGCCGCCTCGATATAACCCTGCTTGCCGCCCTGCAGCGCTCCGGTAAACGCGCCGCGCTCGTAGCCGAACATCTCCGATTCGAACAGGCTTTCCGGGATGCTCCCGCAGTTGACGTGAATAAACGGCCGATTACCCCAGCCGGCTGCACGATGGATGTGCCGCGCGATGGCGGTCTTGCCGACGCCCGGCTCGCCAAGCAACAGTAACCGTGCGCGCCGACGAAACGCCCGCACGCCGGTGTCGGCGATGCTCGACAACTGCGGGGAAAGATGCAGGGCATTGTCCTGCGGATCGCGCAACCCCTGTGGCTCCACCGCCCGGCTGGCCAGTGAAGCGCGGCGTTGCGGCTGACTGCCGTCGAAATCTTTCTGGGTGAGCATGCGGTACGGTTTTTGGTAGGCACCAGTGGGAATGGCGTGGGTACTGCTGAGCAACACCCGGCCTTCGCGTGAGCGGGTCAGGGCGCTGTTGCCGCCGCGATGCAAGGCGCTGAGCAAATCATCGTAATTGAGTGCTGATCGCTGGAAAAACTCACTGTCGGACAGCCCGACCGCATGCTGGCGCGACAGGCGATTGACCCGCTCGGCGGCCAGATTGAGAAACCGCACCCGACCTTCGCCATCGGTCACGATCAGCGCATCGCCGAAGCTGTCGAGCAGGGCGTGCAGCGCCGGCATCTCCAGCAGCGCGCCAAGGACGTCGCTGCTGACATTGACCGAAGAGCGCATGCCCATCTGCAAGGTCGGTGGCAGGTTCTTGTCTTTCATGGGTGCAATCCTTCAACGCGGTGCACGCCGTGACTGGCGCGAAACACCGCGACGCGCCAGGCAACGCCTTCGCGAATCAATATCCGTGAACAATGTACGTTGAAGTCCAGGTTGCGCCCGCTGATGTCCGGCAGCGGCAGGCTGTGCCAGGTGCGCTCGGGCAAGGCGTTATCCAGCAGAAGTCGAGCGATACCGGCA
>JALYPE010000880.1 GCA_030856525.1 Pseudomonadota bacterium
CCGCAAATCTTAGGTCGGCATGTTGCGCGCGTAGAAAATTTCGAGCATTTCGTGTTTCACACGATCTGTCACTTGCGCACGTTGCTCAGTGGACAGGTTATTGGTTGCGTCACCGAACAGGTAGTTATCCAGTTCGAAGTTCTTCAACAACATTTTGGTGTGGAACAGGTTCTCCTGGTACACGTTCACGTCGGTCATCTGGTACGCGTCGCGGGTGTCTTCGGAAAGGTAGTTCTGGATCGAGTTGATCTCGTGGTCGATAAAGTGCTTCTTGCCTTCGACGTCACGAGTGAAACCGCGCACGCGATAATCCACGGTCACGATGTCCGAATCGAACTGGTGAATCAGGAAGTTGAGCGCTTTAAGCGGTGAAATGACACCACAGGTCGACACGTCAATGTCCACACGGAAAGTTGCAATACCGTCTACCGGATGGATTTCCGGATAGGTGTGCACTGTGATGTGGCTCTTGTCGAGGTGGGCCAGGATAATTTCGGGCAGCGGGCCCGGCGATTCTTCGATCTGGCTGTCGGTCGGGGTCACCGGCTCTTCAGAGATCAGAATCGTCACGCTGGCGCCCTGTGGATCGTAATCCTGACTGGCGATGTTCAGGATGTTGGCACCAATGATATCGACAACTTCTGTGAGGATCTGCGTCAGGCGTTTCGCGTTGTACTCTTCATTGATGTACTCGACGTAAGCCTGCTGGTCTTGCGGGGTTTCCGCGTAGCAGATGTCATAGATGTTGAAGCTCAAGGTCTTTGTCAGGTTATTGAACCCGTGGAGCTTGAGTTTGCTTTTCACCGTTAAAAACTCTCTATGTATTGCGGCCCGGCCGCGTGATCAAGCATGCCCGTCAGATGCGAACGACGCACCTGCGTAGGACGGTTAACACCTCTTCGCGATGGCGATTTTGGTTGTCTGTCCGGGTGCGAGGTCTGTCGGTTGACCGACCACTACCCTGAAAAAAGTGGCGCATTATGCAGACGTCAGCGTGGGATCACCAGAGTCTGCACTGCTTTTATGATAGTTGAATGTCGATTCAACCGAGTTCGACGATTTCGTAGTCGTGGGTAATCTCGACACCGGCCGCGCCGAGCATGATCGACGCCGAGCAGTACTTCTCGGCAGACAACTCAATGGCACGCTTGACCTGGGCTTCTTTCAGGCTTCGACCCTTGACCACAAAGTGCATATGAATTTTGGTGAAGACCTTGGGATCTTCGGTCGCGCGCTCGGCTTCCAGGAAGGCTTCGCAGCTCTCGACAGCCTGACGGGACTTTTTGAGGATGCTCACCACATCGAAATTGCTGCAACCGCCAACGCCCAGCAAGAGCATTTCCATGGGCCGCACACCCAGGTTACGACCGCCGGACTCGGGCGGACCATCCATGACCACGACATGACCGCTGCCGGATTCACCGAGGAACATGGCTTCGCCAGCCCATTGGATGCGTGCCTTCATCGCCAAGACTCCACTGTATAAAAAGGGTCGCCAGCTTAGCACAGGGCCTTGGGTTGACAGGCCTGACCTGTCCTAAGACATATCCGTCCGAGCTGGAAGGTAAATGCTCGAATGTTGCGGGACGTGTCTGGTAAGCTGACGCCAATCCGCTGGCGCATAGCCAGCTTCGCGGCGAACCGTCCTACAGCACTCGCCAGCAACCACAAAAAATATCAAATACACCGCGCAGTCTTTTCGGGATACAACCATGGTTGCTATTGCCCCACCACCCAAAATCAAAAACCTCGACAAACTGCTGATGCATTGCCAGCGCCGCCGTTATGCGGCCAAGAGCAACATCATCAATGCGGGCGACCGCTCGGAAACGCTGTTCTTCATCATCAAGGGTTCCGTCACCATCCTCATCGAGGACGATGATGGTCGTGAAATGGTCATTGCCTACCTGAACTCCGGAGATTTCTTTGGTGAACTGGGTTTGTTCGAACAGGCAGGTCACGAGCAGCAGCGCAGCGCCGGAGTACGGGCGAAGATCGAGTCCGAAGTCGCGGAAATCAGCTACGCGAAATTTCGCGAACTGTCCCTCCTGGACCCGGAGATTCTTTACGTCCTCAGCGGACAAATCGCACAACGCCTGCGCAACACCACGCGCAAGGTCGGCGACCTGGCCTTCTTCGACGTCACTGGTCGTGTCGCTCGCTGTCTGCTGGAGTTGTGCAAACAGCCGGACGCCATGACGCACCCCGATGGCATGCAGATCAAGGTGACACGTCAGGAAATCGGACGGATTGTCGGCTGTTCGCGGGAAATGGTCGGCCGGGTGCTCAAGGATCTGGAAGAGCGCAACCTGGTGGACGTTAAAGGCAAGACCATGGTGGTCTTTGGTACGCGTTAAACCTCGAACATCTGCGCCAGCAACTGTCGGTACAAGGCGTCGAGTCGCTCAAGGGCATCCGGGGCGTTGAATTTTTCATGCAGGGCGATGTGGCTTTCTGCGCGAACCCGTTGTTCCAGTCCGCAGGCCTCATTGAAGCGGTTGACGGCCGCAACCATCGACTCGCGCTCGTCATCCAGCAACAGAGCGCCGTGCACCAACCCGACCGGACGTGAACCACCTTTGCTCTGGCGCCAGCGCTGGGCGGTGCCGACCATCTTGCGTCCATCGAGGTTGACGTTGAAACGGCCATCGCAGAATGCGCCCGCCACTTCACCGAGCGACGACACGCCGCCCAGTTCATCGAGCAACTGACAGATTGGCTCGCAGAGTCGGCGATAGGCGGCTTCGATGCGGTTCTGATCGCCTTCGCTGCGAGGCGGTGCGTAGACCAGCGCGATATTGATGGTCGAGGCTGATTGCGGAACCGGTTCGCCGCCGGTTTCACGCAACAGTACCGGCC
>JALYPE010000729.1 GCA_030856525.1 Pseudomonadota bacterium
GGGCCGAGCCGCTGAGGTAAATGATGTTGGAACCGAAGGCGCCCATTTGCGCCATGACCTGACGCTTGCTGCCTTCACCCACGGCCAGCATCACCACCACCGACGCGACGCCGATGATGATGCCGAGTAACGTCAGCGCCGTGCGAAACCTGTTGATCCACATCACCCGCCACGCGGCGTGCACGGCGTCCACCAATTCCCCTTTCCACGCGCCCGTGGCTTCGGCGCCTTCGGTCAGGCGCTTGCGCAGGTCCACCGCTTGCAGCGCGCCGGGGTTGGCACTGATTTGTATGTCCCGATTATGGTGCGCGCTGTCGCTGATGATCAGCCCGTCACGGATTTCGATGATGCGTTTGGCCCGCGCCGCCACTTCGCGGTCGTGAGTGATGAGGATCACTACGTGGCCCTGGCTTGCCAGCTCGTCCAGCAACGTCATGACCTCGGCGCCGCTGTGGCTGTCGAGGGCGCCAGTGGGTTCGTCCGCAAGAATGATGTGCCCTCCGTTCATCAAGGCGCGGGCGATGGAGACGCGTTGCTGTTGCCCTCCAGAGAGTTGATGCGGACGGTTGCCGGTGCGCGAGCCCAGGCCGAGGCGGTCGAGCAGGGCGGTGGCGCGGGCATGGCGCTCGGCGGCGGGCAGACCTGCGTAGATCGCCGGCATCTCGACGTTTTCCTGGGCCGAGCCGGACGGGATCAGGTGGTAGCCCTGGAACACAAAACCAAAGGCTTCGCGGCGCAGCCATGCCAGTTCATCGCTGTCGAGTGCGGCAACGTTTTCCCCGGCAAAACGGTATTCGCCCAAGGTCGGGCGATCGAGGCAGCCGAGGATGTTCATCAGCGTCGACTTGCCGGAACCGGAGGCGCCGACAATCGCGACGAACTCTCCGGCATGAATCGCCAGGTCGATGCCGCGTAATACGTGAACCTGCGGGACGTCGCCGCCGCCGTAGGATTTGCGAATGTCCTGCAGGTCGATCAGGGGCGTCTGCATTCAGCCGCCACTCCCGTCGGCCGGACCGATCAACAGGTGATCGCCTTCCTGCAAGCCGTCGAGGATCTGCACCCGCAGGCGATCGCTGATGCCGGTGCGCACATCGCGTTGCTCGACGCGGCCGTTTTCGGCGATGACCCGGGCGGTCTGGATGTGTGGTTGCGCACCGTTTTGAAGAGCGGCGACGGGGGCGGTGAGCACGTCTTTCGCCTGGTGGGAAACGAAGAACACCTGAGTGGTCATTTCCGCCATCAAGGCGTTGTCGGCGTTGTCGACATCGAGCAACACGGTATACAGAACCACACGCGCACTTCCGCTTTTGCTTGAGCTCGCCGGGCTTCCGCCGCCCTGGCTGGTCTGGTCCAACGGTTTCGGCGGCACCGGCAGAATCTGCCGCACGCTGCTGCTCCAGCGCCGTTTGCCGCCGCTGAGGGTGGTGAACCACGCCGTCATGCCCGGTTTTACGTGACCAATATCGGCTTCCGAGACCTCGGCCCAGACGGTCATCGGCGACAATTTGGCAATGCGCAGAATCAGCGGTGTTTGCTGTTGCGCGTTGAGGGTCTGGCCTTCTCGCGCATCAAGTGCAACCACGGTGCCGGACATCGGTGCATAAATGCGCGTATAGCCGAGCTCGGCTTGATCACTGCGCAGGCTGGCTTGCGCCTGGCGGATCTGCGCCTGGAACATGGCAATACGTGCCTGGGTGGCGCGCAGCTCCGCCTGGGCGGTTTGCACGTCCTCTTCGCGCGTCGCACCGCCAGCCTTGAGGTGCTGCTGGCGCTGGAACTTCTGCCGCGCCAGCTCGTGTTGTGCCCGTTGTTCCTCGAGTTGCGCTTTGATGTTCTCGATCGAGAACCGTCCGGCGTCGAGTTTGGCCTGTTGCGTGGACGGATCGATTTCCACCAACAATTGGCCTTCCCTGATCGCGTCGCCCACTTCCACATGGATCTTCTGAATCTGCCCGGATGCCTGTGCGCCGACGTCCACGTAGCGTCGAGGTTGCAGAGTACCGAGGGCTGTGACGCTGCTTTCGATGTCACCGCGGCTGACGGCAACAGTGGCGAATTTGTCTCGACCGGGCGGGATGAGTTGCCAGGCTGCAATGGCGATAACGGGGATCAGACAAAGTGCTACAAGCAGGGCGCGTCGGGTCTGTCGGGGACGTTTCATGCAGGGTTCCGGCCAATTAAAATCGGCCCGTCGTTCAATGTGCTGAACGCTGCCGCAAAGGCAGGGACGGGGAGCTGTCCTTTAAACGAGGAAAGCACTGGGGAATTTAACCTTCGATCCATGGCGAAACACCGTAGTCATGCCGAACGCCTGCAAACCTCCATTTCGGTCAGTGTCACTCTGGAGCTCAACAGATCGAGCCTGCACCCGCGCTGTTATTTACAGCGCGGGCCACGCAGTACTTTAAATCTATATGAGAATTACTATAGATTACGTGCTTGTGCTGCCATCATCGTGCCGCCATTCATTCCAGGGTGCAGATCCGGCCCAAAGGACCCCGCAGTCATGTTGGAAAATTACTACCGCGAGCTGGTGTGTTTCCTCAACGCCAAGCTAGGCAACCGTCAGGTCGCTGAAGATGTGGTGCATGACGCTTATCTGCGAATTCTGGAGCGCTCCAGTGAAACGCCGATCGAGCAGCCGCGGGCTTTCCTTTATCGCACCGCGCTCAATCTGGTGATCGACGACCATCGGCGCAATGCCTTGCGGCAGGTTGAATCGCTGGAAGTGCTCGACAGCGAAGAGCGCTATTTCACCCCCTCGCCGCATCACAGCCTCGATCACGGCCAGCGCCTGGAGATGCTTCAGCGCGCCCTGACCGAACTGCCTCGTCTGTGCCGGGAAAGTTTTTTGCTGCGCAAGATCGATGGCCTGTCGCATCTGGAAATTGCCGAACATCTGGGCATTTCCCGCACGCTGGTGGAAAAGCACATCGTCAATGCCATGAAACATTGTCGTGTGCGCATGCGGCAGTGGGACGCGCATTGATCAGGTCTGCTTCCGGAAAGTAGTGTTAAATTTTATTTCATTGTCCTCGTTCCTATTCAACAGACGACTTGCAAGGCGGCGCAGCGCTGCTCAGGTTACTTAGGCTTACGCCCCACTGTTGAGGGGTTCATCCAGAGGACACTGGAAATGACACAGGCAATTGCATCGCCCATCGTTCACGACCTGATCGGCGTCGGTTTCGGCCCTTCGAACCTGGCTCTGGCCATCGCTCTGCAAGAACGCGGGCCGAGTCAGGGCGAACTGGATGTGCTGTTTCTCGACAAGCAGGCGGACTATCGCTGGCACGGCAACACGTTGGTCACCCAAAGTGAATTGCAGATTTCCTTTCTCAAAGACCTTGTGACCCTGCGCAATCCGACCAGCCCTTACTCGTTCGTCAACTACCTCAAGCATCACGGTCGCCTGGTCGACTTCATCAACCTGGGCACCTTCTATCCGTGTCGCATGGAATACAACGACTATCTGCGCTGGGTCGCCGGGCAATTTGCCGGGCAAAGCCGCTACGGCGAAGAAGTGCTGACTATCGAGCCAGTGCTGCACAACCAGCAGGTCGAAGCGCTGCGCGTGATTTCCCGTGATACGCAAGGCCAGCAACATGTGCGCACCACCCGTTCAGTAGTGGTCAGCGCCGGTGGCACGCCGCGTATTCCCGAAGCGTTCAAGGCGCTGAAAGATGACGGTCGGGTGTTCCACCATTCGCAGTACCTGGCGCAAATGGCCAAGCAGCCCTGCGTCAACAATCAGCCGATGAGCGTTGCGATCATCGGCGGCGGGCAGAGCGCTGCGGAAGCTTTCATTGATTTGAATGACAGCTTCCCGTCGGTGCAGGTCGATATGATTCTGCGTGGCTCGGCGCTGAAGCCAGCGGATGACAGCCCGTTCGTCAACGAAGTGTTCTCGCCGGAATTCACCGACCTGGTGTTCCAGCAGCAAAGCAGCGAGCGCGAGCGCCTGGTCAACGAGTACCACAACACCAACTATTCGGTGGTGGACATTGACCTGATCGAACGCATCTACGGGATTTTCTATCGCCAGAAAGTCTCGGGTATTGCTCGTCATGCCTTCCGCACCCTGACCACCATCGAAAAAGCGACGGCCACCGTGCGGGGCATCGAACTGGCGGTGCGCAACAATGCCACCGGTGAGGTGACGGTTCGCCATTACGACGCTGTCGTCCTGGCCACCGGTTACGAACGGCAAATGCACCGTCAGCTATTGGCGCCGCTGGAAGAATACCTGGGCGCCTTCGAAGTCGACCGCCACTACAAACTGATCACTGACGAGCGCTGCAGGGCGGGCATCTACATGCAGGGTTTCTGTCAGGCGAGCCACGGTTTGAGCGACACCTTGCTGTCGATCCTGCCGATTCGCGCTGATGAAATTGCCGGCTCGCTGTATGAGCATGGCAAGTCCCGCCCGCACAGTCGTTCGGTAATGGACGTGTTGCTCGCAGCGGCCAGCTAAGTCCGTAAAGCATCGTTCCCACGCGCGTGGGAGCGATCATCTGCCAGCTAATTCTCTTAATACCTTCCTACGAG
>JALYPE010000887.1 GCA_030856525.1 Pseudomonadota bacterium
CAGCAACGCCGCGTAGGATTGCGCGGGCTGCGGGTCTTCATCTTTGGGCAGCACCCGCAACAGCAACAGCGCCATCACCAGAGTCAAACCTGCCGACAGCAGATAGACCGAACGCCAACCCGCCAGATCGGCCATGCCGCCGGCCACCGTGCGCGCCAACAGGATGCCGACGACGATGCCGCTGGTGACCACGCCCACCACCCGCCCGCGCTCGGCCGCGATCGCCAGCGTCGCGGCGTAGGCCACCAACACTTGCGTGACGACGGCCAACAAGCCGGTCAGCGTCATCCCGATCAACAGCCAGGTGCTATCGGCAGCGAGTGCGATCATCAGCAGCGCCAGCGCCGATAACAGCGTTTGCGTAGCGATCAACCGCCGCCGGTTCAGCAGATCGCCAAGCGGCACCAGCAGTACCAGGCCAACGCCATAACCGACCTGAGTCAGTGTTACGACGATGCCGATGGTGGCCGGGTCCATTGCAAAGGTGTTGGCCATCGCATCGAGCAAAGGCTGTGCGTAATACACGTTGCCGACGGCTAACCCGCAGGCCACGGCGAACAGCAGCACGACGCTGGTGCTCAGCGTTGAATGGCTGGTTTTCATGCGCAACTCCAAAGTAGTTTCTAAACAAAACCAGTTGAACGGTAGGGGGTCTGGTTTTATATTGCAACCACATTTGTATTGGAGGGCGTCTTCGTGGCCAAACGAACGAGTATGGAAAATGCTGAATGCCCGGTTGCGCGCTCACTGGATGCCATTGGCGATTGGTGGTCGTTGTTGCTCGTGCGCGATGCGTTCGATGGAATCTGCCGTTTCGGTGAGTTTCAGCGCAGTTTGGGCATGGCGAAAAACATTCTGTCCGCACGTTTGCGCACCCTGGTCACTCACGGGATTTTCGATCTGGTGCCAGCTTCGGATGGCAGCGCGTATCAGGAATATGTGCTGACGGAGAAGGGTAAAGGGTTGTTCCCGCTGATCATCGGTCTGCGGCAGTGGGGCGAGGCTTTTTTCTTCGAGGAAGGAGAGGCGCATTCACGGGTGGTCGATCGCGTTCAGGGCCAGCCGGTACGGCCGCTGGAATTGCGCGCCGAAGATGGTCGATTGCTGGGGCCAGACGATTGTGTGCGGATCGCGGCCGAATAATCGATGGGTCATTTTTCGCAGGCTTCGCCGCGCGTGGGAGCTGGCGTAGCCTGCGATCGTTTGATCCTGGCTCAGCGTAAGCTATCGATCATCTCCGCCACGGTCGTCAACACGTCCTTGCCCAACTGCTTCGAACGCTTGCCGGACCAGCCCGTCAGCGGGTCAGGTTTGTCGTTGTTGTCCTTGAAGGGCATCTCTAGGGTCAATGACAGGCAGTCGAATTTTTCGCCAACGCTGTTGCAGGCCAGGGTCATATTGGCTCTGCCGGGCAGGTCGCGGGTATAGCCGTATTTGGTCTGGAAGTCCTTGGTCAGGTGCTTCAGATGGCTACGGAAATGCTCTTCAAGTTTTTCCAGGCGCGGTGTATAGCCCGGGTTGCCTTCACAACCGGCCGTGAAGACGTAGGGAATTTCTTCATCGCCGTGAACGTCGATGAACAGGTCGACGCCGTACTTCTCCATTTGCTGCTGAGCGAACAGCACTTCCGGACTGATTTCCTGGCTGGCGCTCTGCCAGGCCCGGTTCAGGTCCTGGCCCATGGCATTGGTGCGCAAGTGCCCGTGAAAAGCGCCGTCCGGGTTCATGTTCGGTATCAGGTACAGGTCGGCGCTGGCGAGCAGTTTTTGCATGACCGGATCATCGTGCTTCTCCAGGCGTTCGATCACGCCTTCCATGAACCATTCCGCCATGTGCTCGCCCGGGTGTTGCTGCGCAATCATCCAGACCTTGCGCTGGCCTTCAGCGCCGCTGCCCTTGCGCAACAGCTGGATGTCGCGACCTTCGACACTCTTGCCGGTGGCCAGCAGTTCAGTGCCGGCCTTGGTCAGCGCTTGTTCGATGAGCCAGTCGTGGCGACCGCGGCTGTAGGGTTCGAAATAAGCAAACCAGGCGTGAGTAGCGGTGGCTTCAAGGCTGAAGCGCAGGCAATCGCCTTCGAAAATGGTCGGCACCCGGAACCAGTTGACGTGATCGTAAGACGCGACCGCCTGATAACCGTCCCAGGCTTTGTTGTAGGAAGACTGACTGGCATTGTTCAGACGAAACCAGTGCTCTTGACCTACATGCAGGCCGCTGGCCTTGAAATGAAACCACTGGAAATGCTTGCTGCGAGTGTCGGGGCGGATGGCGAGCAGCGCTTGAAGCGGATTGCTGATATCCAGTACTTCGATATTGCCACTGTCAAAGTTTGCGCTGATGTCGAATGAGGATTTAGCCACGGTCATAATCGGTTCCTGAATATGATTTTTATGGCTTCTACTTTACACGCTGGGAAGGGGGGGATCGGGAGAAAATGCGCAGTAAAACGGGGGGCGTCTT